>CAMBWI010000021.1 GCA_945871445.1 Singulisphaera sp. GP187
AATCAACCGGGAAATCAGCCTGGCAATCAACCGGGAAATCAGCCTGGCAATCAACCGGGAAATCAGCCTGGCAATCAACCGGGAAATCAGCCTGGCAATCAACCGGGAAATCAGTCAGGCAGCCAAGCGGGAAATCAGCCTGGCAATCAAGCGGGAAATCAGTCAGGCGGTGGAAGCGGTGGTGGTCAGTGCAAATCATGCGGAAAATCCAGCTCGAGTTCCAGCAGTAATTGTCAATCATGCGGATCGCCAAAACCGAAAGCAAATACAGAATTCATGGGGATCCGATCAGATGCAAAGCGAGTTGCATTCGTCTTAGATTTTTCTCAAAGTATGTTTGGGTCAGTCAGTGGTGTGAATCCAAAACTTGATCACATGCTGTTGGAATTAAAGCGAACCATTAATCGGATGCCGCAGAATCAAGAATTCTTTATTGTTTTCTTTGATGACACAGAACTGCCGATGCAACCCGAGCAATTAATGCCCGCATCTTTACCCAACAAACAAAAGTATTTCACGTGGGTCGATGTTGCCAGCGTGGGTCCAGATGCTCGTGGTGGTACGGATCCTTGTAGCGCATTAGAAAAAACCCTAGTTTTTGTCCGTCCAGATGCGATATTTTTATTAACAGACGGTGGCTTCGATGAACAAAAAGCATTGGATGTGATTTCGCGCTTCAACGCACAGAAACAAATTCAGATCAATACGATTTGTTTTTATGAATCCAGCAATGAGCCAGTGATGCAGTTGATTGCTAAAGAAAACGGCGGAACATATCGATACATTGCTCCGATCCAGCCATAACGCGAACTTTACATATCTTTTTTTGAGTTCAGTGGAATTCAATCAGGATTAGCGCTGAGAGAGAATGAGTTCGTTCAGTATTCCTTCAAGCATTTCTTGACGGCCAGAAGATGGTGTCGACACAGAAATTTGACGAGCCATGAGCGCGCATTCTGCAAGAGTTTTTTCTCCTGTTGTAATTTCGATTCCTAGTGGAGTCGACCATGATGAGTACCGCTCTTGAACAAAGCGCATAATGCGGCCATCCGCGCGGATACGCGCCGCGGCTTTTAACCCAAACGCAAACGCATCCATACCCACAATGTGTGCGTGAAAGAGATCGATTGGCTCAAAGCTCTCTCGCCTTCGCTTTGCATCAAAGTTGAGTCCGCCACCTTGAAATCCTCCCATTCCTAGTACCGCCAACATTATGTGTGTTGTTAAATAAAGATCCGTCGGAAACCGATCAGTATCCCACCCAAGTCCGGGAGTTCCCATATTCGCGTCAATCGAACCAAGTGAATTTGCACTCATTGCAACTGAGAGTTCGTGCTCCATCGAATGCCCAGCAAGTGTGGCGTGATTCGTTTCAATATTTAATTTAAACTTTCCAAACAGTCCAAACTCTCGTAGAAAATTCAGAGTCGCCTCTGCGTCGCTGTCGTATTGATGCGTGGAAGGCTCATGTGGTTTCGGCTCGATAAGTAATTGACCCGTGAAACCAATCACTCGCGCATGATCAGCTGCGAGGTGCAGAAATCGTGCAAGATGTTCGCGTTCTTGCGCGAGGTCGGTATTGAGCAGAGTTGTATATCCCTCACGGCCACCCCAAAAAACATAACTTTCACCCCCAAGCAAGTGAGTGACCTCAAGAGCCTTTTTCACTTGCGCAGCTGCAAACAAAAACGATTCCACTGACGGATTCGTCGCCGCACCGTGCATGTATCGAGGGTGCGAAAAAAGATTCGCTGTTCCCCACAGTAGTTTGACACCTGTTTGTTGTTGCAGAATCGAAACGTGCGCAATAAGTTCATCAAGATTTTTCTCAGACTCAGTGGTCGATTTACCCTCTGGCGCAAGGTCGCGATCGTGAAAGCACCAAAATCCAATTTGACACTTTTTTAGAAACTCAAAGAACGCATCCGCTCGTCGTTTCGCATTGTGAATCGAATCGCTTCCATCATCCCACGGCATTTGGGCTGTTGCGAGACCAAATGGATCCGAGAGTCCATTGCGCATCGTGTGCCAATAACAGGCAGCGAAACGAAGATGATCACGCATCGATCGTCCATCGATCATTTCACTGGGGTTGTATTGTCGAAAGGAAAGTAACTGAGCAGAGTCACTTCCACAAAATTGAACTTGCGAGATTTTTGGGAAATGTTCGAGAGTCATTTCTTAGAGTGTACGGCGTCGAATTCCCGCTCTCTAGCCTTTCAGATTGAGACGCACGGAGTGCAAGAAATGCGAGTGTTCCGCACAGAATCAAAATCATCGTGATTGCAATGACGGCCACATTTTTTGATCGAAACCGATTTGTTACGCACAGCAGGATTGGAATGAGAGGTATTGAAAACCACGAAAAACTTGCCACATTTGCGTTGTTGTGATAGGACATTCCATAAAGGCCAAGCGCGATTGAAAGAGTCATTGCTGTCATTGCAAATGATGCGCCGCCACTAAATCCGCGGGAATGCGATGCAAGCAAGGCACAGATTCCCGAAGTTAACGAAAGCGACAATGCGACGAGCGCAACTTTCATAGATCCGCTGACGAGGAGTAGCACCGCAATTGTGGCGAGAGAAATACAGAAAGCCGCCGGTGTAGTGATTGGGCCGCTTCGAGCTGGCCGACTCATTAGAAGAGTTGCGATACTTGCAATGACTGCCATGAAGATTCGTGTAAAAAAGTCAGCTTGATTTGGAAATTGCAAGACAAAGATTGCAATGGCGGAAGTCGCAATCAATATGAATGTGCGAGCGTGTTTCGGAACATATGTAAAACCCACATTTTTTTTTCTAGAAGAGAGTGTCGTCATTGCTCCGCCCAATGCCAGTATCAACGCCGTGACCCAAAGGTAATTCCATTTTTGGGTGAGCTGCCAAATCTCGGGTCCTTCGACCATATACAGGGACAAAATTGCTGTAAATGCCAAGGCGGGCGCCGCAGACCATACTTCGATTCTTTGATTGCTTTCCACCGACCAAGCAAATCGTGGCAACAATAAGAATAAAGTTGAAAGCGTGACTGGAAGAATGACTGTTTGAAGGATGAATTCAATCATAATAATTATTGATCAGCAACAAAATATCAGGCAAATTTACTATAATTATTTTCTGAAAGTCTTATTACTGTGGGGACTGACACCCGTCATTCTACGACTACGAAGCGTCACCTAGAGAATTGTGGAGTCCCAGTGCGTCGAAGATTACTAGCAAAAATTCAGTGCCCACATTGTTGGACTTTTTTCCAATCGGAAGATATTTGCTGGGTCGCAAATCATCCCGATTTGCGAGGCGATTCAATTTTAACAGTTGACTCTCCAAAGAGATTTGTTCCATCGCGGTTTGCCGTCTCTGGAGAAGCACTCGATGCATTTGATGCGCCGTGTCGTCACCTCGCTTGCCCACACTGCCACCTGATCTTGCCAAGCGTTCTTCTCGAGCACAAATCGCGAATTATGTCAATCGCTGGTACGCCGGGTAGTGGCAAGACATATTTCCTGACCTCTGCTTCTTGGCAACTTCGCCAAATCCTTGATCGTGGATTTGGCCTAGCGATTTCCGATGCTGACCCTGAATCAAATCAGGCACTTGTAAAAAATGAACAACTTATGTTCTTGCCCGAAAATCCAAATCAATTGGTTGTGCTTGAAAAGACTCAGCTTGAAGGTACACAATACAGTACGGTGCAGATTGAGCCTGGGCAAACCATCACTCTGCCACAACCATTTATGTTCACAATTCGTCCGACTGCGCGACACGTGAACGCACGTGGCGCAGAGCTTTTGACGGAAGTGTTATGCATGTATGACAATGCAGGCGAGCATTTTTTGCCTGGTTCCGACAGTCTTACTTCTCCAACAACTCAACATCTTTCTCATTCTAAAAACATTTTCTTTCTGTTTGATCCATCACAAGATGTACGTTTTCGTTCGCGACTCCTTGGCTTGAGCTCGGATCCGCAAATTGGTCAAGTCCGGCGAGCATTTCGACAAGATAATGTTTTGCTGGAAATGGCTGCACGAATTCGTCGCCATGCTGGAATGTCTGCGGATGAAAAGCTCCGTCAGCCACTTACAATTGTGGTGACAAAGAGCGATATATGGAAAAAATTATTGAAGGGGTTTGACATAGAAACCGAACCGTATCAACTTGAGGAGAGATTGAGTGGTTCGATTCTTGGCCGTATCAATAAAGATTATGTGGAATTGGTCAGTAGGCAAATCGAAAACCTCTTGGTCGAAACTGTTCCCGAGTTTGTTTCTGCTGTCAATGATATTTCTGCTCAAGCTCTTTATATCCCAGTGAGCGCAACTGGAGGAGCCACCCAATTGGATCCATCGACAGGTTTGTTAAAGATTCGCGCAGCAGATGTCAAGCCTTGTTGGGCCACCGTGCCATTTTTGTATGAGTTTTCTCGCTGGGGCAAACTTGTTGGCTCAATTCGTCAAGAAGGCACATCGTTCGTATAGGCGCTGAACAATGGCGTATGAGCTTTTTTATACATCTGCACCAAAAGGACTCCGACCGCAAACGAGTGGGATTTGTACTGTTGGAATGACAAGGGGATTTCCTGCGCCATTCATAGCGAGGCTTGAAGCCCTTTCTGGATACCGACCACCATTCGAAGGAGCGTCACTAGCGGATTGTCCGATCGCATATTCGCATTGGATCATTGAAGCTGGAGGAGTGACGCGGCACATTCTTGCTGCGGTGCGGGCAACAAAGCCAGATCACACGCTTCGAAGCAATAAACTTGCGCACTATCTTCTCTTGCGCGAGGAGGAGCACTCCAAACTTGGGCCAGCATGGATTCTTTCGCAACCTAACGTTATGTCGAGTGAATGGATTGGCGAACCCAGGGAATTTGATACTGAACGAAAATTGCCAACAGACACAACTACTTCTATGAACAAATGTCAAACGTGGGAAGCATTAACTGGCGATGCTGGTTGGGCGGGAGTGATTGCAAATGCTGCGATGCTTGATTCAAAAACACCGTGTTCGATTGTTTACCCCAAAGGGACTGAAGTTCTCGACTTAGTTCATGAAGCCTTACTTTTAATTCCTCCAGAGTTGCGATGGCGCATTACATTTTCAACTTATTTTATGGAGCCATTTGCCGGGCTCCGTTGCGCATGGCGATTTTGTTTGGATGGAACCCCAGCTGCAAACGCTGCGCGGCAGAGTTCTGGACTGACTATTGATCTTTGTATGAGATCACATTGCGATCGAAAGGGCGAATTAATCGACGCTGCACGAACAGGAAAAATTGTCGAACTGGGTAGAAATCGAATGATTGGTACGGCATTAGGGTTGCTACCCGAGAATCCGAACGAATTTGTATCGGGTGATCCTCCGCTCATTCGTTCTGCGAAATTCGCATCAAGTGGTATGTCGAATTCGGTATCGCCCAATAATATTCAATTCGGATTACGTGCAAGTCGTGAGCGTCTATTAAGGGTTGGATTTTTTGCGGGAGGTTTTTTTCTTGCAATGATCATTGCAGCTGGTTTATTTCTGCTTCGGGATAGGGGGGTTACAAGTCCCAATAATTCGCAACCCATAAAGCAACCGAGTGGAATCGTCGCGCCACCAGGTGTGGAAAATGCGATTGTTCAGCCACCTTCTATTGCAATAAGTGATGACGTTGTGAAGACTGTAGAAACTGAGCGTTTACGCAATGAACAAATTGCTATTGAGGCAAAGCGAGTAAGTGATGAAAATCTTGCGACAAATAAAAGCCTGCTTGAGCAACTTGAAAGTATCAAGGCTGAACTCAAAACCGCAAACGAGAAGATTGCATCGAATTCAGAAAAAACACTTCCGCCCCCAATAGCTTCTCCAGTGCAAAAAATTGATTTCATCGCCTCCATGCCCACATCAACTGGTTCTTGGAAAGTGTTCAAACTTCCCAAACCAACGAAAGATACGTTTGGGAATTTTGAAGGCATTAAAGAAATAACAAGCGGATCAAACATTAAGAGCGTGAAATGGTTTCCCTTGCAACCCGTCGATAAGAAAGAAATGAGTCCTTTCGATATAAGCGAACGCGAACGTAAAATTTTCGTGAAATCAGATAAGGGATTTGAAGTTGCTGAAGTGGCTATTGACGAAACCGCAACGAAAGTATCGTTCCGTTGGACTGCGATCGCTGCCACGCTTCAATCAAATCCGTTACTGAGCAGAGATTTAGAAGCCTATCTGCGTGACAAGGCTCTTGTTATTGGCATTGACGACAGGGAGGAGTGGCACATATTCCAACCGATTCAGACATCCCGATTAGCTCCAGAACGCCCACTTCAAATTTGCAGGTTTAGTAAAAACACATTGTTTCATTATTCGATTGATGGGGACCAATGGGTCGTGTTTAAGAATGGCGAAGTTGATATTCCGATTCCAGTAAAGGACAGTTTTATTTGTCGTTTGGAAATTACTACCTCTGATTCAGGAGAGTTTCTAATCGGGCTACTTCACTATCCCCCAAACCTCAATAAGCAGGCTCTTGATGCATGCTCGGAAGCTGTAGAAGAGTCACGAGAGAAAATGGAGAGCGCAGAACAGGAATATGCACAAATCCAAAGTTTTCATAGATTTAATTCCGAAGTTATAAAGTTGCGTAAACAGGCAAAGGTTGCGTATGACACCGCAAAGTATGAATACGAAGATGCGCAAAAGAAAAAAGAGGCTTTTGTTGAAGCGCGAACGGACCTCTCAAGCGAAGTCGAAAAGATTCGATGTCTCATTGGGCCTGTAAGCGCGATTCCGATTGCAGAACTGCAATATAAATTATCATCACCGAGATTAGGCCAATGAGCAGGATTATCGAAACGATTTTTATTCTGACCGTGTCCTTGGTGGCTCAAACCACAACAAAACAAGCACTTTACAAATCCATTCCTCAGAACGCATTTGAAATCCGAATAGATCGCTTTGATCAGATTGTCCCCACAGAAATTCAGTACGGTGAGATGGACGCCAATATTGTTGGAATCGAATTACGTCCAACGCCACCCACGCCGTCCAAGTTTTCATTTATCAAAGAGCCTCGTGGGATTTCGGTTCAATTTCAGTCCTCGCAAAGCAAAAGACCTATTCTTTCTGGAGGCCCTTCATGGCTTGATAAAAAAATCACTTGGAATTGGCGAACATTTCCGCGCATTGATGCTGAAGAAGGGATCAACCAACTTCGAAAATATCTCACGAGTGCCGTACTTGTGGTTTCATTAGCAGATGGACGGACGGTCATTTTGAATCCACCACCAATTGAAGGAGTAATAAATGTTCGGCGAAGCGTAGAAGGATCTCTTGTTGGCGAAACGAATTGTGGCATTCAGATTTCGGATGCTGAACTTGCGGTTGAAGAATTATCAGGCGTTTCCTGGAAGCTTCTAAATACAATGCCAAGGGCGATTGAAGGAAAAATTGGCACTAAAGATATCCGAATCGATTTGACTGGCTCAAAATGCGTCATTCGACAAATCAATGCTCCATTTGAGGAACTTGCAAACCAAAGGCGACTTCTTCAAGAAAACAATGAGTTAATGCCGTTCCTCACCCCGAGTCAGCTTGAGATATTGCTTCCCGAATGTGATGCTTTAGAAAAATCAATTGCAGAGCTCGAAATTCGCGCCGGAATCGATCGCGCTGAACCCGTTCAATCAACTTTTCGCTTATTCATTACAGACAAATTCAGTGGCCGGCTGTATGGATTATTTACCCTTGATATTCAGAGTGAAACATGATGCGACATATTCAGTTATTCGAACAGACGAAAGCAGTTCTTGAAGGATCGATCGTTGAAAGATTGGTTATTGAGCAAATTGCAATTGAGTACTCAGAATTTCTGAACATAGTCCAGGACCGAATTACTCAAGGTCTATCTCTTGCACGGCGTGGGTTGCGGATGGAATTGCTCAGTCTTTTAGACGCAAAGCCACCACTGTTGACCATTCTCGATCAGTTCGAGATTAATTTTGTCGCATCGCATCCAGGCGATCCAGAATTCGGCGCAGAGAATCAAAGTGTCACAGCGCCACAATTAAATCGATTTTTTAAACTTGAGTTATGGCGAAAATATTGCCTAGAAAATACTTTAGCCATCCCACCACTGGTCAATACCGAGCAGATTGTTGAAATACGAGAGGCTGTCTCTCGCTCGCGTGCGGAAAAATTTAACCAATTGCATCGTCATTTCCGCAGGCAGAATCTTGCATTAGCCTCTGTTTCTTTACGCCTCGATACTCTGCGCTTGCTTGCAAAGCGTGATAGAAAGAATCCTCTCTGGCAGCAAGAAATCTCTCGATTCGAAATTGAGTTCATTCAAGAATTGCGGCACTCACTTTCGGATGCAATTCAAAAAGGACTTTTATCTGAAGCAGAGCGGATTATGCAAGTGCTGGCAACAAGCGAATGGCAAAGTTTGTCCGAAGTTCGATTGGCGGTTTCTCAATGTGAAATTATGGTCAATGCAGCTTGGGCGGATCACGCAACGGAACACGCATCAAGGCTCGCACAACAAATGTTTGCAAGCTATATGGCGGAGTCAATAGATGAAGTGAGAGAGTTTCTCGTTCAGTGGGAAACTTTTCTTGCCAGAATGGCGCGTGGTGGGACAGAAGTTCCTACTGAACCGCTTGCGATCGTTCTCCCTATCATTGAGTGGTTAAATCTCCGCGATGCCGAGGTAGAACTTGCCCGAGAAACGAAAGCAAGATTAGAAGCCCTTGAGCGTGCGACGATAGATCCAACAATCTCTGCTACAGAAGTACAAGCGTGTCTGATCGCAGCCGAAGGAATATTGGCGGAAGTTCCTCAATCACTTCGAGAGATTGCAGAGTGGCGCATCCAAGCGCATCTTGCTCAGATGAAAACTCGCCGACAAATGAAGATTTTCGCAATTGCACTTGGTATCGCTGCAATACTTGGTTTCGCAGTCTGGTTTACGGTGGATCAAATTCACATTTCCAATCAACGTGCATTTATTGCTGTACTCGAGGCCGCTGTTGGTCGTAACGATAAAGTTATGGTTGAAAAATTAATTTTAGATTCTGCGAGTTCCAAAAATGGGTTTCACGAACATCCGAGTTCATTGGATGCGCTTAAGAGACACGCAGAGTTACAAATAAAGCAAGATGAGGCGGATAAAAAGTTTGAAGAGCTCTTTGCTGAATCTGGCGATCCAACGGCAATCTCTGCGAATCGATCAACGATTGAGGCAGCAGCAAATGTTGCGCGAACGGATGAACAGCGTGAGAGAGTCAGGCAGTGGCGAAACGACCAAAACCAAGCCGAAGCACGAGAAGCTGAATCCCGCAACGAAGCATTTCTCGTTGATGTGCGGAAGTTCGGCGTGCAAATTGATGAACTCGAACTTCTTCCGACAAACGAGAACGAAACAAAGGGAAAATTACTTGATTCTGAACGATTTGCTGATCGAATTGCTGCAGTTGGCAATATTGCTCAAGATGCAAAAGTTGCATTCGAAATCCAACGATCGCGCTTGCAAAACTTTCGAGTCGAAGTCGATCGTATGTTTGAGCATCAACGACAGAAAAATTTGGAGGAATCACAATTCAGCAAAATTGTGGAGGCTGTCTCTACCCCCGAAAAATTAAAAAATCTTTTGACTGAGTTTTCGACAGATTTTCCTAAGTCTCTCTATGCCGGAGATTTTTTAGAGGTTTCCCGTAATGCCGAACAATGGCAAGCAATCGCAGACTGGTTGGAAGTTCGAAAGTTGTTTATTCAGGATCCCATTCCGCTCAAACAGTTAGATCGTTTGACGAGACGACTTGAAATTCAAAAATTCCGATCAAGCCATCCGAAATGTGCGGTCGATCAATCTGTTCGCATTTATGAGGAATTGCTTGTTGAAAATTCATTTTGGGTTGATTGGCTCAGTAATACCTTGCGGACATGGACACCAATGTCAATGAAGCAACTCGACCTCAAAGATGGCACCAGATATTTCTATGACCCTTTAGATCCTCCATTAGTAGGTGGCGCTCAAGCCCAAATCTTTTCCGTTTGGAAAAAATGGAACGAAGGCGAGAAGTTGTCTGCCGTCATTCAGCGCGCCGATATCAAGTTCAATGGCCCAAGCCACCAATCAGTTTTAAAGAATCGATTGGAAGAAATTCTGAGGAGTCGTAATGAGCCCCCTTCGATTGAAATGGCATTGAAAATTGTTCGAATCATTCGTGATTCAGCTGAAGTTGATCCAGTTGCTCGAGCGACGCTGATCGACGGATTATTGCCTCAGATTCAAACTTCTGCGCCATATCTCAAGGCGGAAATTGAATTGGCAACACAAGCGCTAGCACACGCAAACCTAGATGGAATTGAGTGGCTAGCGCCAGGCATTCCGTCAATGAGAGCTGACTATAAAAAAATCAACGACCTTCTTCGTTTAGACATTCCAGTCGATGATTGGATACAGTTGCAACGTGATCAAGTAAATGCTGTTACCGAATGGTTGAGGTGCAATCTGCGCACGGTGGGGATCATTGATCAGAATGATTTAAATCGACGTATTCAAATTGCTCCCAACATAAGATTGCGGCCGAAAGAACTGCTTTATATCGTGACAAACGCAGCTGTTCTCGTACCAATTGGCACGGTCGATGTCAACGGAAATCCTTTGGTTGACCCCCAGGCGCGAAGCATTCCAAGCGGAACACTCGTTTTTGCTGGAAACTATCGACCAGTCATGACCCCCAAAGTAAGGAAGAAATGAACGATAAATTGACCGCGGAAAACCCAGCAAGAATCCCACTCATAGATTCTCGTCATGGAGATATCGAATGCTATTTTGGCTTCGCTTCTGGAAGATATACACGAACACATGGTCCGTTTTGGTTTGGTATTGCACTTGTTCTGACCGTGATCAGTTGGATTGCACTTAAACCATTTCGCGAAACATATTTTGGCGAGATTATTACAAGTGGGTGGCAAACAAATTGGCTTTGCATTCTTTTTACTTGGTGGTGCCTTTGCATTTTGTATGCGAAATTGTTGAAGGTACGCGTTCAAAGGCGTGCGTTTGAGATTCAAGGAATCTTTTCGCTTCGCTCTGATTTTGTTCTTTCGCCTGGTACTTCAGGCGATGTTCTTCAAAGGATTGCGCAACGTGTGGCGCGACCACGAGAGTATCTTCTCTTTAATCGTGTTTGGATGGCGCTTTCTAATTTGGGAAACATCGGTGAAGTGCGTGATGTCGGTGCGGTTCTCGATTCCCAGGCCGACAACGATTCAAGCACAATTGATGCGTCTTACACGGCACTTCGAGCGCTGATTTGGACTATTCCTGTGCTCGGATTTATTGGCACTGTCATTGGGCTTGGTACTGCAATTGGTAGTTTTACCGATGTCATCGCATCTGGAGATTCTGGATCTAGCGGAGGTAATACGAATTCGATTCGCGAAAAGCTTTCACCTGTTGTTGGTGGGCTTGCAACAGCTTTCAACACGACCCTCGTTGCTCTCGTTGCTGCAGTTGGTATCCAATTGATCAGTACATACGTGTACAAACTTGAAGAAGATCTTCTTGACGATTGCGCGAAGTATTGCAACAACAACATTACAAGTCGACTTAAATTGACGGATTGGTGATCATAACGTTGGAGTGAATCATGGCCCGACGAGCAGCAACTTCTCCAATGTCTTTTTTCTCGTTTCAGGACATCATGGCCTGCGTGACGGGGATTATGATTTTGGTGACGCTCATTTTAGCCATCGATCCTCTCAGCAACCAGCCGCTCGCTTCGACAACACCTGGACAATCAGAAATTATTCGCAAGCAGCTTGCAAGTGCACAGGAGCGAATGAAAGCCGCACAAGAAAGCCTTGAAGAAAAATCAGCAATGTTGGAAGCAGTTCGTACAACCGAGCGTGTCACTGGTGGGCAGATTCAGCGGATTCAGCAAATGCAACAGGAAGAAGAACGCCGACTAGAAAATACGAAGAAAAATAAAGACGCGGCCGCTGCCACGCTTGAAAAGTGTGAGAGCGAAATTGACTTGCTCACAAAGGATGTCAAACGAGCAGCCGAAAAAGAACGGGCAATCCGAGAACAAATAAGCAATGAACAGTTGAAAGGTCGAATCATTCGGCAAGAGGGTCAATTCGAACCATTGCAACCCATTTTGATAGAAGTCACTCAAGAGGGTGTTGGAATTGGCAATTTGGATTCGGAAGGAGTGCCGAAACAAACCGTCTTTATTCATAATGAAATTATGAATCGCGCAAGTTTGCTTTGGGCTGCGCAGTGGTTGAAATTACTTGAAACATATCCACCACCAAGCGAAGCGAATCCAATGATTGGTTGGTATGCGCTCTTTATTATTCGTGACGATTCTGTACGAGAGGCAATGCATTTGTATTCAAATCTGTTCCCAAATAAGTGGGAAGCAGGTTGGCAAATTTGGGATTCAACAAAGGGCGGATTTTTTGATCCATTAGAGGAACCAAAACCGTGAGTTCATTACGGCGCAGACGTAGACGAAGTCGTTCTGGAACAACCAGTTCTGATGCGTTTGATTTGTTCCTCGATGCTTTATGCAATGCGCTTGGAGTCATCATTTTCATAATGCTTGTCCTCGTAATATTTACAAAATCAGCAGACCAAGACGAGAAGCCGATTGACCCCAAGGCAGCCGCTCAGGAAATTTCGCGCTTGGAAACAGAGTCCCAGAAGTTGGAGCAGAAACTAAATTCGGTGATCGCCGCTTTGTCAAGCTCGCCAACTGTTGGAGACCCCACTCTTGTTGAAAAATGGAAAGTTGCGTCAAAGAATTTGGAAGAGACTCATGCAAAGATGCGATCTGAAGTGGATTCCTTTCAAACAATCAAAAAAAATTTAGGAGCTCGGCAAGGTGCCAAATCAGAATTGCTCGAGCGGCAAATCGCAATCGACAAGGCAATCGAATCCCTTGCACAAGCGCGCACAACAAAGCGTGGAGCCGTTCAGTTCATACGACTCGCACGATTGCGCTGGGATTCGCGCCCGAAATTCGTACAGATTTTGTGCGCCGATGGCCGTGTGAGCGATACGAAGTTTACAGGAAATGGTCAACGCATTTTTGAGCCAAATGGAATTGGCGCCCTTGTGAATGACAAAAACAGCGCTCAGAAAGTTTTCAATCAACTCTTTGCTGGGAAATCACCTGATGATTACCGAGTCGAAGTTGTCATTTGGCCTAGTGGATTTTCGGCTTATAAATTGCTCGAAAGTCTCTTAATCGAAGCAAAATTTGCGATCAACCCAATTCCTGTTGCGGCGGGCGAATCGATGGGGGAAGAGGGGTCTTTCCGCGGAGTCCAGTAAATGTTGCCACGAGCGCGCCGAGCAACATCAAGATTGCTCCGACCCATTTTTTTGGATCGAACGATTCCTTGAGCCACAGTGATCCAGAAATTTCTGCAAACAACGATTCAAGCGACAAGATGACCGCAGCGTGCGCTGGTGGTGCAGAAGTTTGCGCCAAGATTTGAAGTGTGAATGCGATGCCGATAGAGAAGACGGCAGAAAATGCGATTGCGCCAGAACCCATTCGCAGCAAATCGATCGAGACAGGTTCAATTCCCAAAGCGATGACCCCAGAAAGAATTCCAGTTGCCGCAAATTGCACAAATGCAATTCCAAGCGCATCACCACGAGTGGCTACCCACCCAATCACATGGACATGCATTGCCCAAGCAATTGCGCAGCCTAAGAGATAGAAATCTCCAGAGGAAAATTCACCGTCGTCTTGTACCGTCAAAAACCAAAGTCCAAGCAAAGCAATCGCTGCGCCAATCCAAACTCGTGCGGTTACACGTTGCCCCCAGCACAATCCAAGAAGTGGCGTCCAAATGACATATGTACCCGTGATGAATCCTGCAGTTCCCGCTGTCACTGTTGCCATTGCTTTTTGTTGAAGCGAGACGGCGATCAACATGACCGACGCAGCGGCTAATCCACCGATCAAAGTGACTTTGGTGCGCGCCGTTGTTCTACGGACGACGAATGGAAACAAAAGTATCGCACCCAGCAGAAATCGAGCAGCGTTGTATGTGAATGGAGTGTCGCCCATTTGTTGCGTGGCGATTCTTTGTGCAACAAATCCCGCGCCCCACATCACAGCGCACATCAAGAGAAATCCATCTGCGACAGGAACCGAAATGCGCATGCTTCTTCCGCGGGTTAGCGAATAAATCTCACGCGCCCAAAGTCAGGAATAAAAGATCGACCTCCGCGATTGATCGAAAGTGGTGCTGGGAAATACACAGACCAAGCTTTTCCGATAACCATTTCATTCGGGACGACAAATGGACTTTCGATCTCGAGTTCGCGAACAACCAACGGATGCGGTCGACCCCAGAGTCTGGAATCTTTACTTGCGGCACTATTGTCGCCGAACATGACATATTCCCCAAGCTTTACTCTGGAAAGATTCTTTGGATCCGTCGCAAATGCAAGCCCAGCAATCGCGGGTCCGTTTGTGGGGAATTGATTATTTGCGCTTAGAAAATCGGGGCGGTAATACAGATCGCGTTTGACTTCAACGCGTCGAAGTGTGAATGGTGCGCCACCGAATGTCCACTGAATACCTGTTGGGGTTGGACGTTGCCCTATTGGATTTGCGAGCACTTGTTCGAGCGACCTTCCAAAGTGCGAGGCAAGAGTTCGTTTGATGGGTCCGCCGAAGTCATATTGCAGATCAGCGATTCGTTCACCATCGACGAACACAGACATTTCTTGATCGACATGCCACATCTCAAACCAGAGTGGAGCATTTGACTTTGGGATGAATGGCCTCGTGATGGTCGCAATGATTTCCTGCGATTCCGCGTTTTGTACAGAGAGCGTTACTTGACCATTCTGAAAGTCAAATCGATAGAACATGCCGCGCGCCGTCAAGTTGAGTGTCGTATGAAATGCGCTTGCATCCGTCACATCAAGCGCCGCAGCAATACTGAGATCCGCCGTTGGAAAGAGTGGAAGTTCACGGCGATAGATGTTGTATGCATTCCAGTCATCGAGTGCGAGAATCTCATTTGACCAAGTCAAACTTGCAGCAGATTTTTTGTCCCAAGTCCAAGCGCGATCACCACGAATTTTCCAGCCATCTGAAGCGATCCAAGGGGCGCCAGCCCAACTTCGGCGCAATTCAGTTTCGAGTCGCGGGATATCGGTTGGCTGATAGTCGCTGTCATAGACCGGTTGCCAAACCGCACGCTGGATGTATTCCGGCTTTCGTTGAATACGAAGTTCGTCAGCATTGGCATTGATTGGACCAGTAAAAACATCTCCGTCAGAAATCAACAATGTTTCATCTGGCATACCCACAAGTCGTTTGATGTAATACACCGCATCACCAACGGGATCTGATGGATTCTTGAAAACCACAACATCCCAGCGCTTTGGGGCAGTGAATGGAAAGAGATATTTCAAAACCAACACTCGGTCGCCCATTCGACTTTCTGCAGCAAGTTCTTCGTTGGGCATGACTTGCACTGGGTATTGTCGACTCAGCATCGGATCCAAGATCGGTCGAGGACCTTGGATCTTGCTCAGCGCAGCCATAACAAGCTCTGCGCTATCGGCTGCATATTCATATCCCGTTGCAGGACTTCGTAATCGCACATGAGCGCCCATCAAAGTTGGGGCCATCGATCCAGTTGGAATGACAAATCCTTCAAGAATAAATCCGCGGAAGGTCATTGCAAAGACAAAGGCGACGATCAACGACTGTATTGTGTCGATGATGCCGCTCGTGGACTGGGACGCGTGTTCGCTCGCGCGAGTGGCATTCATTGCTCGCCCATATTACAACTTTGGATTCTTTTGGGGTGGCTGCGGTGGTTTGTTCCCCGTCTCGTCAGATCGGGGAAGGACTTTGACATCTTCAATTGGATAAGCAAACTCGTGTCCGTTTGATTCGAGCCGAATCAGGACAAGTTGCACCAGAATGCGTGCCTCCAGCACGATGCCAGGACCATCTGGCGTTTCGACTCGGGCCTTCACTTTCGGCATCCGCTTGGAAAGCGTTTCGTATGTTTCGTCTTCATATCGCAGGCAGCACATCAATCGCCCACATCGGCCGCTGATTTTCATTGGATCAAGCGTTGCTTTCTGCAATTTCGCACTCTTGATCGAAATCGGCTTCAGAACTTTCAAGAAATTCTTACAGCAGCAGTGTTGTCCACATTTTTCATAGTCAGCGACTAATCGCGCTTCGTCGCGGGCTCCAACTTGTCGTAATTCAATTCGCGCAGAAAAGCGTGCAGCAAGAATTTTGAGTAAGTCTCGAAAATCGATTCTCTCTTCGCTCAAGTAAAATATTGTCAGCATTTCACGACCAAATATTGGCTCGATCGCGACAAATTTCATCGGAAGCCCACTGTTGCGCAGTAGCTCTTTTGCTACTGGAGCAAGCGTTGCAGTCTCTGACTGCGTTGAATTCCACTGCGCAATATCTTCGGTTGTTGCGACTCGAAGAATTCGCCCTTCTTGATGGAATGGATAATCGCGTCCACCAGAATTTTCGATGTACTCCAAAACCTCTTGGCGCGAGACACTCTTCGAACATCCAGAGTTGGAGCAGACCGTGGTCAGCATTTCCACCAATTCGATGCCACGGTGTGTATGCGCAATCATTCGAGTCCCGCATCCCGGCTTTGCTCCACCATCGTATGGATACTCCGCGATCCATTTCATGCGTCCGCCTCGTACAACAATCGAAGTGGGGGACTTTAGTTTTGCATACGCCTCTGCATCCGTTTCGAGCGAACGAAAACTTGGATCTGCATCTCGTTCAAAGATCGGAAGCGGTTGGATCGACATCGTTTGCCTTGTTATGCACGTCCAGCGGAGCGGCGGTTTTTGACATCTTCTGGATCTCTGCGACGCGCGCTAAAGATCAACTTGATCGGCACTTCTGAATATGGCAATTCTTCTCGCAATCGATTGAGAAGGTATTTTTCGTACGCGCCTTCAAAAAGTTCTGGCTTGTTGACCACCATCGCGATTGTTGGTGGATTTGTTTCAATTTGCGAAATGTAATAAATCTTTGCAATTGTTCCGAGTTTCGATGAGGGTCCGCGCTCAGTCAAGATTTTCTGCACAAGCACATTCAACTTTCCTGTTGTTTCGCGGTGACTTGCTTGCGTGTGCAGATTAAAAGCCATCGCAACGGCGTCGGCAGTTCCATCGCCATTCTTTGCGCTGATAAAGACAAGCGGGGCAAAGTTGAGCATTGGCAATTCTTGCGTCAAATAATCCAAATAATCATTTGGAGTTTGCTTTGCTTCAACAAGATCCCATTTATTGACAACGATGACTGTTGGCTTGTATGCCTCGACCAATTCTCCAGCAAGTTGTTTTTCAACTTGCGAGACAGGCTCCGTTGCATCAAGTAGCAACATTGCAACATCAGCTCGACGAAGCGCAACTTGGGTTCGGTTGTGGGAATAAAATTCGACATCATCAGCCCAAGACTTGCGCTTGCGAATTCCAGCGGTGTCGATCGCTATAAAAATCCGACCTTCAGATTCAAATCGGACATCAACAGAGTCGCGGGTCGTCCCTGCGATTTCGCTGACGATGACACGAGGTGCGCCAGCAAGCGAATTGACAAGACTGCTCTTGCCCGCGTTTCGCCGACCGACGATTGCGACTTTCATTTCTGGCGATGCTGGTGGCTCCTCGTGTCGCGATCCCAGTCGTGCCCAAAGCGCTTCCATCAAACGTCGAATTCCAGAACCAGCCTTGGTCGAGACTGGCAACGTATCGCCGAAGCCAAGCTTTGCTGCCTCGAGAGCGTGAACTTCCCAAGACGGTCCATCCACTTTGTTGGCGACTTGAATGACACGATCAGTGTTTCCTGCACGCCGCAGAAGTTGCGCAATTTTTTCGTCAAGGGCAGTGATTCCTGATTGCGCGTCGATTGTGAAAAGCACAATGGTTGCGCCTTCAACTGCAGCAAAAATTTGCGATTCGATATCAGGAGCAAGCGCAGCTAAATCTTCACCGGCATCGTCGAATCGCTTTCCTTCAGCCACATAGATTCCAAATCCGCCAGTGTCACAGAGTTCAGCAACGCGTGGCAAAGCATTTTCTTCATCGGTGTCATTTGGTGGATTGATCGTGATGATGGTCGAAATGCGATCACGCGTCACGCCAGGAGTGGGATCGACGATTGAAATGCGCTCGCCAGCGAGCCGATTGAACAGGCTGGACTTGCCAACATTGGGACGACCGACGATAGCGATGACTGGCAACATAGGAGAATCGAATCATAGTCGTTCGACCACGATCCATTCCATGAGAGACAGGATCAATTTTGAATGCGCATCACGAACCCGAATTTCTTGCAGAGAGGTTTTTGTTCGCGGCGCATCAGAGTGATGGCTCGCTTCACTCCAGTTTTTGTTCGAGATTCGTAGTGTAAAAGTGTTAGCCAATAGGTTTCAAAGATTGTTGACTCCAACCAAGGTACTTCACGAGAAAATCCGCTGACACAAAGCGCTTTTGTCCGTTTCATAAACTTCGTCAGTCGAGCAGGGGGAATTTTTAGAAATCGACATCCTGAAAAATGCAATATGCGCCCCCGACAACGACCTGCAAGCATCTCTTCCAAATCATCAAACGAGATGCGTTCAAGTGGAACCCGCATATCTCCAGGGAGAAGTTCTCCAGGGCGAGAATGAATCGCAAACCAAAGTAAATCAAAGCGACGGTATCGCGTTTGAAAAGATCGACGCAAATAGAACTCGATTTCGGCACGGGTGACAACATCTCGAAGAACATAGGGAATGCGTGCATCGCTACTTTCCATCAGGTCCAACGCAGGGCGCATGGACATTGGTCGTACCAACCCGAACCAGTCGGCTTCGAGACAAAACACGCCATGTGACTTCGGCATGATCCGAGTGTAATTCATGGACGAACAATTTGGAGCGCGAAGAAAGTTTATGGCAACAAAAGCGATCGACCCGTCATCGCGTCGGGCGCAGGCACGTTCATCATGTCGAGCATCGTCGGAGCGATATCTGCAAGTCGCCCACCACTGCGCAGCGATCGTCCACGAAACGAATTGCCAACGACCATCAACGGGACGTCATAATTTGTATGTGCAGTGTGAGGAGCACCAGTGATTGGGTCTTTCATTTGTTCGACATTTCCATGATCCGCAGTAATAACAAGCGATCCGCCACGCGCGAAGACTGCATCAACGATCTTGCCAACGCACGCATCGACAACTTCGACTGCTTGAATTGCTGCCGGCAAACTTCCGGTGTGGCCGACCATATCGCAATTTGCAAAGTTGACAATGATCACATCTTCGCAGTCTGGTGCTGCAATTCTTGCCAAAACAGTGTCGCACACGCCAATTGCGCTCATTTCTGGCTTCAGGTCGTATGTCGCAACATCGCGCGGACTGGGGATGATCGCGCGAGTCTCGCCGGAGAATGGTTCTTCGCGATAATCATTGAAGAAGAATGTGACATGCGGAAACTTTTCAGTTTCGGCGCAGCGAAATTGACGAAGGGAATGATCAGCGAGCCACGAACCCAAAATATCTTTCATCGGTGCAGGGCGGTCAAAGATCACACGAACCGGCAATCCTCGCTCGTACTGCGCCATCGTGCAGAAAAATAAATCTGTTGGAATCGCACCTCGATCGAATCCACCATTCGCAAGCGCACGAAACGCGCTCTCTGAAAATAGAAAAGCCTTCACAAGTTCTCGAGGTCGATCGCCACGGAAATTAAAAAAGATCACGCTGTCACCATCCCGGATTGCGCCGTCGACTCTAGCGATTTTTGTTGCAGGAACAAATTCGTCGCTGGTCTGGCTCGTCGACGCAGGCTTTGCATAATGCAGTTCGACGGCATCCGCTGCGGTGTCGCAGGTTCGAGCGCTTCTTCCAAGCAAACATTCCCAAGCTTGCGCGACGCGATCCCAGCGATGATCTCGATCCATCGCAAAGAATCGTCCTATCACAGTCGCAATTCTTCCGCCATTTTTTTTGAGCGCAGCTTCGAGCGTTGCAAGAAACCCCAACGCAGATTTTGGTGGGCAATCTCGGCCATCTGTGAACGCATGCACAAAAAGTCGGTCCTTGGGGAAGCAACAGTCATGCGCCAATTCCAACAATGCAATGAGGTGCGAAAGGTCGCTGTGAACTTTTCCATCACTGACCAATCCCATCAAGTGAACACTTCTCCCGTTTTCCTTGCAGCGATTGAATGCTTCTCGCATCGTTGAATTGGATGCGAATCGGCCGTCGCGAATGGCGCGCGTGATTCTCATGAGTTCCTGATCGACGATTCTTCCTGCGCCAATATTCTGGTGACCGACTTCCGAATTTCCCATCACTGGTCCGTTCGAATCGATTGGCAAACCAACATCTTCGCCGCTGGTTCGAATCAGAACCGTCGGAAATTCACGCACCAATCGAGCATCGACTGGCGCTTTCGCCAAGAGCAGCGCATTGAAGGCATTGTGTGAAGGATGTGGATTTCGCCCCCAGCCATCTCGCACGATCAGAACGCAAGGAGTGTTCGCAATGAGAGGCTTCACGATCAACAGAATAGATCATTGGGACCAAGGATGGAATCGATGTCGCACTCCGCCGAACTGTCGGATACTCTTGGGTCATTGGAGGTTCGGCAATGCAGGACGCGATCGCCAGAGTATAAACTATGGACGGAACACTCAAAGAACGATACGACGAAGTGAAACAACGAATCGCAACGGCTGCTGTTCGAAGTGGCCGCAAGCCCGAGCACATTATGCTTGTCGTTGTTTCAAAGTCAGGGACCATCGAACAAATTCGAGAACTGATTTCGTATGGTCAGCAAGATTTTGGAGAAAATCGAGTTCAACAATTGATCCAACGCGTCGCACAGATTGACGAGCACTTGGTGCGCTTGCGCGAATTGCGAGGCCAAGCACCCGAAGTTCGATGGCACATGATCGGCTCGATTCAGCGCAATAAGGTTCGCAAGGCTGTCGAGCTTTCGCGCTTGATTCAATCCGTGGACAGCTTGCGCTTGGCAGAGGAAATTCATATTCAAGCAGCAAGGCGCGAACAACCCATCGACATTTTGTTGGAAGTCAATGTTTCTGGCGAAATATCAAAGCATGGAATTACTGGCGCTGCGGTACGGCATGTTGTGCAACAACTAGACACGATGGTCAATATTCGCGTGCGAGGATTGATGTGTATGGCACCGCTTGTTGGCGGACCAACTATGGCGCGTCAAATATTTGATCGTGGATTTGAACTCTTCACTGACGTGAAGCAGAGTGGACAAGGCGGAAAAACTTTCGATTTGCTTTCCATGGGAATGTCTGGCGATTTCGAAGAAGCGATCGCTGCTGGCGCAAATATTGTTCGAGTTGGTTCTGCGATCTTTGGTGCAACCGAACCAGAGGTCTCATCAGAATCTGAAACGGAGGCGGAGAGCGCATGATTCCGCCACTTGCCAAGGAGTCGCCGAGCGAATCCAAAGATCAAATCGAAATTGAAGAGCGCTCTCGGCGAATCCGCGTCAGACTAGAATCTGCCACTATGCAGGATGCTTCGGCGTGGACATCACTTCTTCCTGGAAGATTCATCGTCTTTGATGGTCCAGATGGCAGCGGAAAGAGCACTCAATTTCAAGCGATTGCAAAGATTGCGCAAACTGCAGGAGTCGAAACCGTTGAAGTGCGAGAACCCGGCGGAACACCTATTGGCGAAAAGATTCGCGCTGTGCTGCTTGATCCCGCAAATTCCGAAATGGTGACTCGCTGCGAGATGCTTCTATATATGGCAAGTCGCGCTCAGTTGATGGAAGAAAGAATTCTTCCCGCTTTATCGCGTGGCGCATTCGTCTTGGCTGATCGATTTATTTCTTCGACGCTTGCATATCAAGGAAGCGCTGGCGGTTTGGCGCGACAAGACATTCTTTCAATCGGTGATATTGCGATTGGTGGTCGTTGGCCTGACCTTGTTGTGGTCTTTGATGTTGATTGGGCGACGGCGAAATCTCGCATGGCTCGCACTCTTGATCGCATAGAACAGAAAGATGCTGAGTACCACCGACGCGTTCGTGATGGATATCTAGAACAGGCGCGATCACAGCCCGAAAAATATCTTGTAGTCGATTCAACTGCACAGCCAGAAGCAGTTTTTGCTGCGTTGACGAAGGGAATCACAGATCGGTTGAGTCGTCGCTGACAAGCGGATTTCCTCCGAAAGTCGAAAATCAAATTGAAGGCGGTGTTGCAACACCCATTCGTTTGGCAACGAGAGCGCAGATTTTGTCTGTTGCATGAGGAAGGTCGTCATTGATAACAAAGTCGTCGTATGTTTTACCACTGCGCGCGCGTGCGATTTCTCTCGTGCTTGCTGCGAATCGTCTCTGAATCGCAGCTTCATCTTCGCGCCCTCTCTGTCGAAGTCGATGAAGTAATTCCGCTTCCGAAGGAGCAAGCACAAAGACACCATACATCTGCGGATATTTTGCGCGAACAATTTCCGCTCCTTGCACATCGATATCCAAGATGGCAAGACGTCCATTCTTCAGAGCGGCCTCGATTGGTTCTCGCGGAGATCCATACCAAGAGCGTCCAAAGACTTGCGCATGTTCAAGAAAGAGATCATCGTTGATCATTTTCTGAAATTCAGATTCGGTGATGAATTGATAGTCGCGCCCATCAATTTCGCCATGACCTGCTTGGCGTGTTGTTGCTGAGACGCTGAAGATGCCACCAAATCGTCGAAGGAGTTCGTGGACGATGGATGTTTTTCCAACACCAGATGGTCCGCTGAGAACCAAAAGAAGTCCATCGAAGCGTAATCCATCTCGGCGAAAGCCACCAGTCTGTTCGTTCGACATGTTCGAAGTGTAAAGAGTTTGGCGCATACGCTTTTGTCGCGCACGAAAGAAAATCCGAAATCAGATGTAAGAAATTTCGACGCTCACTCCTTCTATGCATGCATAGGCGGCGGTTTCGGACCCGAAGTCCGCAAGAAAGTGGGGTATCTATGTCTCGAGATGAAGTTCGGCGTGATCGACTGACTCAATTTGTAGACCTTGCACGTATTTATCGCAGGTGGACAAGAATCCAAACTGCTCAAGCGCTTGGGCGCGAGCCATCCAAAGTTGTTCCAGAAAGTGGAAATCCAAAGCTTGATTTAGTTGTGGGACTCGCGGAAGCGCTCGATTGGGATGTCGGTGATGTTGCTGAAGGCATCTGGCGCGATGAAGCGGAGGCGTATGGAGAAATCGAAGCAATGGCAGAACGCGGCTTCGCAGTGTTGGATCGAGAAGCGATCGAAGCACATCGTGCTGGTGAGTATCGTCGCATGACAGAATTATCGCGCGCTTTATTTCTCGCTGCGCACACGGGCAGCGAACGCGCAACTGCTGCGAATCGTCTTGCGGGTGCGTATGACGGCCTTGGGCGATACACGAAAGCGCTTGCTGCATTGCAACGCGGGCTTGCAGAGCCTGGAGTTCCTGCGCATGTTCGGATGATGCTTGAAGTCAATCTTGCGAACGCGCATTATGCGCTTTGGCATCTTGTCGAGGCATGTGCCGTTGCAAATTCTCTTGTCGAGCGATTTCAATCTCGCCCTGCGGAAACTCGCTCAGAAAGAGTCGTCGAAGCATTTGGGCATTATGTTCGCGGGCAATCAGAGCGTCGTCTGATCGAAACAGATCCACTGAGCGGAAATGCACACGCCCAACGCGCTCGAGAAGATTTACAGATTGCGCTGACGACTTACACAGCTCTCGCGCAAGAGTTTGATGATGCGTCGTATGCCGGCATTGCGAATACATGTACAGGCGCAATTTTCGAGTGCGATGCGGCACTTGGAGTGACTGATCCTCTGCGTGCTGCAGAAGCACTCTCCGCAGGATTGGAGCAAGTTGTTGATGTCACAAACTATCCTCCTGGCGATTGGCTGGAGAGTTATGGCTGGTGGGCGATCTTCGGATGCAATATCGTGTTGCGTGGATTGAGCGGTCAAGAAATGCATCGTCATATGGCGGTGTTCTCAAACAAGACAGCAGAAATCGCAGAGCGCATGGAAAATTGGTCTATGCGTGAACGCGCATTCACCTTTGAGTATTTGCGTCGACAAAGAATGAACGAATCTCTTGGTTATTCAACCGATTGGTTGCTTGACGATGACGATGTTCGAACCGTGACCGGCACGATGGGACGCTTCCCATCATTTCGCGAAACTGGATGGCGAATCCTCGAGAGCGCTCGCGCTCTGCATACCGCCTGAAAGGCAGAAAGGATAATCATATGAAATTCCCCCACAAATTCGGATGGTCAGTGGCTTGTAAATCATTGAAACGACTTTCGATTTCTTTCCTCTCGCTTTCATTCATTGCAGTTGGAGCACTCTGCTTTGATGCGACTAATGCGTTTGGCGTACCGCCAGACTGGTCATTTCGGGCGAAGCAATATCCACAAGCGTTCCTCACATTTATGGAAGATCATTTTGGACGCGCATGGATGCACACCGTTCAAGAGCGGGTTGTGCAACGTATGTATGCAGTTTGGTGCGACAAGAACAATACGAAATCGAAAGAGAAGAAGGATCGATAAATAGATTCTTGAATCGAATCATCATTGCTGTGACGTGTCATCGCCAATGCAGTCACAGTATCAGGCGCTCCCCACATGATCGATTTCATGTGGGGAGTCTGCTTTTTCCGTATTGTCGATTGGCTCAATAATTCTGTTGCAGTATCAACCGTGAATCACACGGCCTTCGGTTGCTAGCGCAGCTTCGTGAATCGCCTCGTGCATTGTCGGATGCGCATGAACTGTCGAGATGATGTCCTCTGCAGTCGCTTCGAGTCGTTTTGCTAGTCCGATTTCGCCGATCAATTCGCTTGCGTCTTCGCCAAAAATATGAGCCCCGAGAATTTCTCCATATGGTTCGCTCGTGATGATCTTCACAAGTCCATCAGTTGCACCAACGGCGATTGCTTTCCCGTGTGCCTTCAGCGGATACTTGCCAACTTTATATTTCAACCCTTTTGCCTTCGCTTCGCGCTCGGTCATACCAATCGACGCAACTTGTGGATTGCAATATGTGCATCCTGGGATCGATGCATAATCCACGCCAAGCGTGTGATGACCCTTCATGCGTTCGACACATGCAACGGCTTCTTCGCTGGCGACATGCGCAAGCCAAGGCGGTCCGATGACATCGCCAATTGCATACACGCCAGGCACGCTCGTTTGATACGAAGGCTCTGGCTTGTCTTGATAATCCGTCCAGATGTGACCTTTCGAAGGACCTGCATCACAAATGCGAACACCAAGCGAAGGGTCGAACAAACCGTCATAGCGCGCGCCAACACCAACAGCAACAAGCACGATTTCAACTTCAATAATGTCCGTCTTCTTTTCGTCTTTCACTTCGTACAAGGTGACTTTTGCACCCTTTGCGTTCTTGTCGATTGCCTTGACGCTCGACCCAACTCTGAATGTGATTCCTTGCGCCGCAAATGTTTTCATTGCTGCGGCAGAAATGTCATCATCTTCGATTGGAAGAATCCGATCCTGCATCTCGACCACGGTGACCTTTGTTCCAAATGCGTTATAGAAGTATGCGAACTCCATGCCGATTGCGCCCGATCCGATGATCAGCATTGATGCAGGTCGCGTTGGAAGGTTCATCGCTTCATAACTTGAGATGATTGTCTTGCCGTCGCATGGCGCAAATGGAAGTTGTTTCGGAGCAGCTCCAGTTGCAAGCATGACGCGATCTGCAGTGATGATTTGTGCTTCACCTTCGCTCGCACCTTTGTAATACGTCCCGCTGGCTTTTCTTACTTCAACTTTGCATGGACCCGCTGCAGTCTTGCCAGCCGTGATTTTTGCGTGACCGACGACATGATCGATCTTGTTCTTCTTGAAAAGAAATGCGATGCCAGAATTCAATTGACCAGTAATGCTGCGACTTCGACCGACGACTTTTTCCCAATTGACTTTGACATGTTCTGGCTTGATTTCAATCCCCCATGTTTCGCCATGACGAATCGCTTCCATATAGAGCTCCGCATTATGCAACAACGCCTTCGTTGGGATGCAGCCCCAATTCAAGCAAACGCCGCCGAGCTTGTCGCGTTCAATGCAACAGACTTTCATGCCCATTTGCGCTGCGCGAATCGCGCCAACATAACCACCGGGTCCGCTTCCAATCACGATGAGGTCGTAATGCTTTATGTCTGTCATAGGGGGGGTGATTCTAGCGATCATTTGAGGGAGGTTTGCTAGTATCTCTCTCCCCCGAATAATCTGCGGGAAACCCTATGCGAACTGCTCTCATCAGCGACATCCATTCGAATCTGTCTGCGCTGGAAACGGTGTTGGCGGATATTGATAGTCGTGGCGTTGATCGCATTCTTTCTCTGGGCGATATTGTTGGATATGGACCCGATCCAAAGGAATGCGTTGATTTGGTTGCCAAGCGTTGTGAGTGGAGCTTGATGGGCAATCACGATTTTGGTGTGTTGTATGAGCCAACCAATTTCAACGCTTCCGCTGAAGCCGCGGCATATTGGACTCGTCGACAATTGGAGCCACCGAAGGCTGAAGATAGTTCCGCAGGTGCGGAGTATGACGTTGCCGAAGCTGTGCGCCGCTGGGAATTTCTTGGTCAGCTTCGTGTACGCGTTGTCTTTGGTCCGTTTCTTTGCGTGCATGGTTCGCCGCGCAGGCCAATCAATGAATACATCTTTCCAGAAGATCCGCTGAATAGCACGAAGAAGATCAAGGATATTTTTGCGCGCATCAAGCCGTCGCGTGTTTGTCTTGTTGGGCACACGCATGTTTCTGGTGTCTTTACAGACGATCCAGATTTTCTTCCTGCCGCAGAAATGACTGACGGAATTTATAAGTTCTCTGCACAAGAGTCAGTGATCGTCAATCCTGGTTCGGTTGGTCAGCCTCGGGATCTTGATCCACGCGCTTCGTATGCAATCTTGGAAACCGGCGAAAACTTTGAACCAATCTCCGTGCAGTTCATTCGTTTGGAATATGACATCGAACGTACGGTTGAAAAAATCAAGAGAATTGATGATTTGAACGAATGGCTCGGAGAACGACTTCTGCAGGGTCGTTGAGTATCAAGAAAGAAAAACGAATAAAAATGAATAAGGGAACTCGAAAATTACTTCTGACGCTGTTGGTCATCTCATTCGCGGCAAGCATCGTGACGATTGTCATGACAGGCAAGGGAGCTGCAAAATCCAAGCAATTTGTTGATTCTCCGGCGGAGGTCAGCACTCAATCAACCACTCAGACTGCTCCGATTGCTGCGACTTCGGCAACCACTGCGACTGAAGTTGCACAGGTGGTTGCGCCAGTTGCGGTGATCCCACCGAATGCGCCAGTTGCGCAAGCTCCTTCAGCAACGCCCACAACAAAGCTGAAGGCTCGCCCTTCTAGCGCAGCGATTTCAACTGTGACAAGTGTTGGATCGCTCGATCCAACGAAAGCTCGCTTTCAAATTGAATTTTCTCCAACGGGTGCTGGAATCAGTCGGATTATTTTTAGTGAATTTTGGTTTCACGCAGCCGATCGCACTGCTGCGATTCGAAATGCAGCCGCAATCGCATCTGGCGCAAATGTTATTCCTCCATTGCCCGACATAAGCAGTCGGTATTTTCTGGCGCCGGTTGGGTCCCTCGCAACTTTCACGGTGCCAATGTTGTGCGCTCACTCGATTCAAGTCGATGGTCAGTCGATATCGCTCTTTGGGGCAGTGTGGTCAGAACAATCTCCGGGAAATTTCGAAACACTTCTGACAGACGAGGCTGGAACTCCCGTGATGAAAGTTCGGCGGGTGTTTGCAGTGCAATCGAATGAAGGTGATGGATATGACATCACATTGACACAGACGGTCGAGAATCTTTCCAATCTCACACATAAGGTCAGCATCGTGCAATATGGCCCTGGAGATTTGACGCAAGCTGCAAATGAGATGATGGATATTCGTCGTTTGCAGTTTGGATATTTGATGAGCGAACGGCGCGATCCAGCGCAATCTTCCGTCATTACCCACGATGCGATGCTCGAGCGCGCTGCAGTTGTCTCGAATGTGGCCGCGGCAAAGTTTGATGTTTGGCCAAGTCCAGATCAGAAGGAACAAGATCAACACCTGAGTTGGTTTGGAACCACAAATCGGTATTTTTCTCTCGCAGTGCATGCGCCAATGACACCGACTGCGACTGGAGTTCCCAGCAAATCACTCGCAACTTCGATCGAGTCCATTCGTGCCTCACTTGGCGATGCAAGTCCAACTGATCCAACCGGCGCACCGACGCTTTTTATTGAATTGCATTCGCCAGTGCGCACTATCGCAGCTGGGCAGACGACAGATTTTTCTATGGGTGTCTTTGCAGGTCCTCTTGATCGAGCAATCCTTGCCAAGAAGCAGCCATACAGCGCGCTGGAAATGTCTGGTCTCATCGTCTATTCGATGGGTGGGTGTTGTTCGTGGTGCACCTTTGCGTGGCTCGCAAATTTGATGGTCATCTTCTTGGATTTCCTTTATGGCTATGTTGTGTTTGATTGGGCGCTTGCAATCATCGCACTCGTGCTCGTTGTGCGACTTGTCTTGCATCCGATCAGCAAGAAGTCACAAGTTCAGATGCAACTTTTGACTAAAGGCATGGCGGAGATGAAGCCTGAACTTGATGCGCTCAAAGCAAGATATGGCGACGATCCAAAGAAAATGCAGCAAGAGCAGATGCGCCTCTATAAAGAGAAGGGGGTGAATCCTGTTGGATGCATTGGTGGATTCTTGCCGACGTTCTTGCAGATGCCAATTTGGATGGCGCTCTATGCCGTTCTCTATCTGGCCTTCGAACTTCGCCAACAGCCTGCATTCTTTGGCTTTTTTCAGCTGTTTGGTGGTTGGTCTTTTCTTGGCGACCTCAGTGCGGAAGATCAATTCATCATGTTGCCAATTCCGATCAATCTCTATTTTACATCGCTCCCAAGCATCAATATTGTGCCATTACTGATGGGCGGTGTTTTTTATATTCAGCAGAAATATATGGCGCCTCCGCCATCAACCATACAAACTCCGGAGCAACTACAACAACAAAAAATGATGCGAGTTATGACTGTTGTGATGTTCCCAGTCATGCTTTATAAGGCTCCATCTGGTTTAACTTTGTACATCATGACGTCGACGCTTGTTGGAATTTGGGAGAGCAAGCGCGTCCGAAAATTTATTGAAATGACAAAGGATCAGCCCATCGTGCAGAAGAAATCCAAGACGCGCGATGCCATTGGAAAGTTGTACGAGAAGGCTTTAGAGCGCGCGCAATCAAAGCGTGAAACAAATAAGAAGTTTAAAGACAGAGGCTGATATGCCTGAACCCGCGAATTGGGTCGAGACTGCGTCAGCATCCGATGCAATCGCGGCGATTTCGTCGCCGTCAGGTTCTGCCGAACGTGGCATCGTGCGTATCAGTGGCGATGCAGCATTTCAGATTGTGAATCAGCGACTTGTTGAAGGTAAATTGATTACACGCCGCGGCGTTCAATCTGTCCGTATCGGCCTCTCGATATCTGGGCAAAGGGTTGATGTCCCTGCACTCGCACTGGTGATGGTTTCCCCGCAAAGTTTCACGGGGCAAGACACGGTCGAGTTTTTACTTGCAGGTCACACAACACTCTTGGCGGCCGTTGTCAATGCTCTGTGTGATCCTGCAATGGGCGCACCGTGCGCGCGCCGAGCATCGCCAGGCGAGTTCAGCGCTCGCGCATTTCTCAGTGGCACGCTTGCTATGGAAGATGCGGAGTCGATCGCACTTTCCATTTCCGCAGAATCAGATTCGCAATTGGATGCTGCGCGACAATTGCGCACTGGGCGCATCGGCCAAATTGCATTGAAAGCCGCAGAGGAAATCACAGGCTTGCTTGCGCTTGTCGAAGCTGGCATTGATTTTAGCGACCAAGAAGATGTTGTTGCGATTACTGCAGTCGACCTTGCAGCAGGAATCGCTGCTGTCCAGGCGAATCTTGTTGCGGCAGTCAATCAAACAACACCAGAAGAATCATTGCGTGCGCTTCCTGTCATTGCGTTGCGAGGAGCAACAAATGCTGGAAAATCGAGCCTTTTCAACGCACTTCTTGGACATGAACGCGTTGTCACATCGCCTCAAGCAGGTTCGACACGCGATGCGATTGTCGAAACCTTGAAATTGAATCGAGGCCGAGAAGCATTGCTGGTTGACTTGCCTGGCATTGAAGATCCACAGCATGCGCTTGAAGAGCAAATGCAACAACTTGCGCAGCATGCATTCGTCGCAGCAACAGTGCAATTGAATTGCATACCAATCGCCATCGATGCGACGGCTATGAGTGGTGCGCGAATGATGACCGTGTGGACGAAGTCGGACTGCGCAGATGATCGAAGTCTCGCACACGCCAAAGTGCAAGGTGGTTGCATGACAAGCGCATTGAATGGTGATGGCATCGACGAACTTCGCGAAGCACTCACTGCTGCAGTCGATGATGGAGGCTGGGTTGGCGGATCGAGACTTGCGCCAGTTCTGCTTGCTCGGCATCGATCAGCACTTGCCGATGCGCAGAGTCTGATGGGACAAGCGCGCGATGCGGCACAAGCGTGCGTGAATGCTGGTCGACGCGCAGCAGAACCTGCGGAGATTATTGCGATGCAATTGCGCGATGCGCTTGATGCGCTTGGCATTGTTGCGGGTCACCGAACACCAGATGATGTGCTTGCTGCGCTCTTCGCACGATTCTGCATCGGAAAGTGATCTGCGATATAAAAGAGCAAATGGCGCAGATTCATACATTAGAAATTCGACCGCGTTACTGTGAGTGCGATCCGATGAGCGTCGTTCATCACACGGTCTATCCGATTTGGTTCGAGATGGGCAGGACAGAATTATTGCGTGCGAGTGGTTCAACATATGCCGATCTTGAATCGCGCGGAATATTGCTGGCAGTCACGCGGTTGGATGTGAGATATCGCAAGCCTGCGAAGTATGACGAACTGCTCACGCTTGAAACCACACTGCGCGATGTCGGACATGTGAAGATAGAACATTCATATCGACTTCTGCGCGGGGCCGAAGAACTTGTGATCGGCGAGACGACACTCGCTTGCATTGGTCGTGATGGTCGCGTGCAACCGTTGCCAGAAAATTGGAACGGCGCTTCTATTGCGGCGGGTTAACTTGTCCGACGCGCATTTTCACGCGAGTGATTTTGCCGCCGCTTGCAGTACGAATTTCAGCATCGACTCCACCGCGCAATATCCGATCAAGGGTATAGCTGGTCGCCGCGGATCCAGTGACCACAGTCAGAATGCCACCAGAGATTCCAGAGAGCCGTGTGTCTTCTCGAACTTTTTCTGGAATCAATCTTTCCCAGAGTTCAGCCGCATTTCCGAATCGCTCTGCGTGTCGCTCGACAGATGTTCGCATTCGAGCGACATCGCTGCGTATTGAATCGGCAGGGATTGCGTTTGCACCTCTCGCACCGCGGCGCTTTTGCAGATCACGAAGATGTTCGAGGGGAGTCCCCATAATGCAAAGTAATTGTACGGGGCACTCTCGCTGTTTCCATATGTTCACTTATCCTCTTCTTTGTGACAAATCTGCGCCTATCCAACATTCGCAAAGCATTCGGCCAAACCCTCGTCGTTGAAGATGTCACTATTGAAGTCCCATCAGGATCGCTTTTCTTTCTGCTTGGATCTTCTGGATGCGGCAAGACCACGATTTTGCGGATGATCGCAGGGTTCCTTCAGCCGACAGCGGGAAGAGTTTTCTTTGACGATCGTGATGTCACTGGACTTCCCGCTGAGAAGCGCAATACAGGAATGGTCTTTCAGAATTATGCCCTCTGGCCACATATGACAGTCTCGCAAAATATCGGATTTGGTTTAGATGTTCGAGGCATGCCATCCACCGAGAAGAAAAAGCGCATCGGAGAATCCCTTGAACTTGTCCGTATGAGTCAATATGCCGATCGACTTCCAAACCAACTTTCGGGTGGCCAGCAACAACGCGTCGCCTTGGCACGCGCAATCGCATTTCGTCCTGATCTACTTTTGCTTGATGAACCATTATCAAATCTTGATGCGAAACTGCGATTGGAAATGCGGTCGGAGATTCGACGAATTTCACATGAACTGCGTATCACAATGATTTATGTCACACACGATCAACATGAAGCGCTGTCACTCGCCGATCAAATTGCGGTGATGACAGCGGGAAAGATCGAACAGATTGGTTCGCCGCGCGATGTGTATCAGCGGCCGCGAACCCGATTTGTTGCAGAATTCATCGGCGATACAAACTTTCTTTCTGGCGATATTCAAGAAGCGCGCAACGCAAGCGGATTTGCACAAGTAACGACTCCGATTGCAAAGATGTCTGCGTTTGTTGGAGCAACAAAGAAAATCGGTGATCGAGTCACACTTTCGATTCGACCAGAGGCAATCACGATTGATGAAGCGAACGCGGCGACGCACTCACAATCCAACGCGGTAATCATTCTTGGAAAATGTATTGAGTCAACATATCTCGGCACTTATGCGCAGCACACCGTCGAAGTGAATGGACAGCGAATCAAGGTTTTTGAAATAAATCCACACTCAACATCATTTGTAGGCAAGCAGGTTCGCTTGACGATCGCTGCAGATCAAGTTGTTGGCGTCGAGGAGTGAAATCAACTTTGCGGTTGTGGTTCAGTCATTCGCCGAACGAGAAAAAATCCAGCAACAAGTGCCATAAGTGCAATGATCGTATGCAGTCCAAATCCAAAGCCAATATCGCGCGCAGTGAGTTGCGAAGATGCCTCTCCTGGAAGGACGGCTGGCGAGAAACTGTGCATCACAATAACCATCAATGCGATGCCGATTGTTGATCCAAACTGTCGCATCAGTTGAACCAGTCCACTCGCCTCGCCGCGCTGTCCGGTCGGTGCACGCGAGAGTGAATCGGCGTTTGCAGGACTCATTGCAAATCCACATCCAAGCCCAAAAACACTCATACCCAAGGCAAGAATTGGATAACTCATAGAAAAGATTCCAACGGTTTCAATGACCGTTCCAATCAACACAAAAGAAAGTCCGATCATAATTGGACGACGCGGGCCGTGATTGTCATACATCCGTCCAGCAAAGTGAATGATGCTCAGTACGGGAATGAGAAGGGGAAGCGTTCCCAATCCCGCTTGGATCGGCGTGAATCCCAAAAAGGTTTGAAGATAAAATGAGCCATAAATTCCCTGCCCTACATTGATGAAGCTGACGCAGAACAATATGAATGAGTTTCCAAGAAGTCCGCGATCTCGAAAGAGTCGAAGATCAATCGTTGGCTTTGGGAGTTTGAGTTGCCGATATACAAAAATGGATAAGAGTGCGGCACCGATTATGATTGTAAGCAAAGCAGAGTCCATCGTCAGACTTCGCGCTCCAAGCTCTTGCAATCCGCTGACAAGCATGGGTGTACCGATCAGCAAAAGCAAGATCGAAGGCCAATCAATTTTCTGCGCTCCTGAGCGAATCGATGTCATACGTAACTTCATTGTTAATGTGAGTGAAATGATTGCGATGGGGACGTTGATCCAGAAGCACCAATGCCAAGATGCAAGTTCAACGCATACTCCGCCAATGAGCGGGCCAGCTGCCATAAACAAAAGTGAAATTCCTGCATATGTTGCCATCGCCCGACCGCGCTGATTCACGGGATAGATATCGATCACGATTGCAGCACTTGCGGGCTGCATTGTTGCCGCGCAAATTCCCTGCACAATTCGAGCGACTATAAAAACCCATGTAGTTGGTGCAAGCGCACACGCAATCGAGGCAACTGTAAATCCGATCATTCCCAAGCGAAACGCATTGATTCCACCAATCCAATCACTGAATCGTCCGCCAATCGCAACCCACGAAGCCATCGCAAGGAGGTAGCCATTGACAGCCCACGCTAAGGACGAGTCATCAAATTGCAAATCCTTCCGAATGCTTGGCAGTGCGACGCCAAGTACTGTCGAATCGAGCATGATCAGTGAGAGCGAACCAGTCATAGCCACTAATGTCAGCCATCGTTTGTCTGGCGCATTCGATTCGGTCATACATCGAGTATAAGACCGATATGAAAAGTATTGTCACGAAGTATTTCAAGATCGCAGCATCTTTAATCGCAGTTATTGCGATATCTGCAGTATTGGCTTTTGCAGTTTTGAATTCCACAACTTCGACAGACAATATTCCGTTGATAGATTCAAGTTCGCCTTCTGCACAAAGTGGATCAAACTCAACAGCCAACGCATTGAGTTATTCCTTTACCTCGTTTGATGGTCGCGCATTGAATCCCACATCACTCAGCGGGAAGATTGTCTTTATCGATTTCTGGGCGACATGGTGCGGTCCTTGTCGAGCGACTCTTCCAGCATTGGAACAACTTGCCAAGACATATCCAAACGATCTCGTCATCATTGGTGTATCGAACGAACCCAAAGCAACTGTCGAAAAATTTTTACAAGGGAAATCGATTTCATATCCGATGGTTGCGCCAGCCCCAGCTGTAGGCAAACCATTTTCATCTGTTCGATCAATACCGACGATTTTTGTTATTCGCCGCGATGGAACTTTGTCTCAGACAATGGTTGGCTCGCACAGCTTTGACCAATTGGCGCAAGCGCTGCGCGCAGCTGATACTGCAGTACGCTAATTTGATGCGAACGATCACTCTGATTTGTCTTGCGTTTTTGACTTCGATCTTTCCTGCTTCTGTTTGTGCGCAGGCTCCAACTTCAACTCCAACTGCTGCGAAAGCGGATCAAGATCGACGCATGGGTTGGTTCCGCGACGCACGCTTCGGTATGTTTATTCACTGGGGGCTGTACGCAATTCCAGCGGGTCAATGGGATGGCAAGGCGATCCCAAGCGTGGGCGAGTGGATTTTGAACTCGGCAAAAATCCAGCCTGCGGAATATGTCAAGTTGCAAACGCAATTCAACCCGATTGATTTTAATGCTGACGAGTGGGTTCGCATCGCAAAGCTTGCAGGGCAGAAGTACATCGTCATCACCAGCAAGCACCACGATGGATTTGCACTTTGGAATTCGAAAGTATCAAACTTTGATGTGATGGGAACACCATTCAAGCGCGACATTTTGCTCGAGCTTGCTCGAGCTTGCGAGCGTCAGGGCATTCAACTTTGTTTTTATCACTCGATTATGGATTGGACGCACGACGAATATATTCCGCATCGCACTTGGGATCCTCGCAAAGATGCAGACTCTGATTTCGAGAGATACGTCGGATATATGAAAGAGCAATTGAAAGAATTGATCTCTGGCAAATATGGCAAGATTGGAATTCTTTGGTTTGACGGCGAATGGGAAGATTCTTGGACGCACGAGCGAGGTCTTGATCTTGCGAAGTATGTTCATTCGCTTGATCCAGACATCATCATCAACAATCGTATTGATAAAGGGCGATCTGGAATGGCTGGCATGAATGGCGAAGGGGATTGGGCGGGCGATTATGGAACGCCAGAGCAAGAAGTTCCGTCGACAGGATTTCCTGGGCGCGATTGGGAAACATGCATGACCATGAATGACACTTGGGGATTCAGAAGCGATGATCACAATTGGAAAAGTGCCCAAGAAATGATTCGCATGCTTTGTGACATTGCAAGCAAAGGCGGAAACTTCTTGCTGAACGTTGGCCCGCAAGCCAATGGTCAGATTCCACAAGAATCGATCGATCGACTTATGCGCATCGGTCAGTGGATAGAGACGAATGGCGATGCAATTTATGGCACGCACGCGAGTCCCTTTGTTCGTCTGCCTTGGGGACGCTGCACGCAGAAAACTTTGCCCAATGGCCAGACGCGACTTTATTTTCATGTTTTCGATTGGCCAAAATCTGTCGATGGCAAAACGAATGCGCTGGTCATTCCTGGTCTAAGCAGTGAGGTTCTTTCGGCGCGCCTCTTGGGCGCAACAGGATTCGCATCACAGCCCTCTCGACAAGGCGATGGTTGGTCGATCTCAATTCCAGTTGCCGCGCCGGATGATGTGAGTAGTGTGATCGCAGTTGATATCGCTGGCGAACCGAAAGTTGTCGCACTTGCAATTCTCCCTGACACAACTGGGACATTTCATTTGCTTGCGAAGGATGCAGAGTTGCGTGGGCAATTGAAGTACGAAGAAAAGTGCAGCAACATTGGATATTGGATTGATATCGGCGGCACTGCGCGATGGGCAGTTCGACTTCAATCAGCTGGAAAATATAAGGTGATTGCAGATATTGCAGCGGCTCCAACTCAAGGCGGTAGTCGTTTTCGACTTTCCGTTTCGGATGCTGGAATCGATGGTGTTGAAACAATTGTTCCGGCTGGTGAAAACTGGTGCGATTTCAAAGCAGTTGATATAGGAACCATCTCGTGCCCCACTGGTGATTTCGAAATTGTTGTGAAACCTTTATCAAGAGCAGGTTCCGCAGTGATGAACTTGCGATCAATCACGCTTGTGCCGCTTGCGAAGTGATTCGCGCAGTGTTTAGGGCTTGGAGCGAAAAGCTTCCACAGGAATCTCTGCAAATTGTGTGGTCAGCGGCAGTCGCCAGCGAAGAACAAGCGCTTCACTCCCAACGGATTCAAACATTCGAACATCAAGATCGTGACAACCGATCGCAAGCGCAACATCACCGACTTTCGGTATCGCGCCATGCAATCCCCCATTATCAATGATGCGCACGCCGTCGATCCATAACTCGCTTCCGTCATCGCTTGCGATCTCAAATCGGTAGACACCACTCGCTGGCACATCGATCATCCCTTGAAGTTGCACTGCGTATCGATCCGCAGGCACGCCAAGAGGAATCGTAACTATCTTATTCAGACTCTTCTGCGTGGATACTTCGAATGCTTCATTCGTAGGAACTTTTTCGAATTCGCCGAGTATGACTCGTGCATCAAGACCAAGAGTGTCGTCACACTTTTTTGCTGGCAACAGTTCGCTACGAGAAAAGAGAACTGTCGTCTCGGCATTGCTCATATTTCCCTGCCAGCTTGTGCGCGCTCGAAGAGTTGAAGTGCGGTCGAGCATGACTGCGAATTCACCGCGATCATTTGCACTGAGCGCAAACGTGTTTGCGTTTGGCTGCGAACCATCCGTTGTGAGATGAATCGTTGCACCAGCTGGCGGCTGTGCAAAGCGTACGGTCGTTGTTCCAACAAACATTCGCTCGTCTCCCAAGATGACAGGCGCGGTCAAGATTCTGGGAGGTGTCGCAAAGTGAAATGCGAGCACAGAATGCGCAGATGTTTTCGAAATCGCATCAAGAGCTGTGGGTTCAAGATTCACAATCAAGTCTGGCCCTTCTCGTCGAAAA
>CAMBWI010000022.1 GCA_945871445.1 Singulisphaera sp. GP187
CAGCAAAATATGACAGGCGAAGAGCGCCCAGTTGTTTCAATTGGGAAGCTCATGAACCTCAGTCAAGACCGAGAGCTTCAGCAAAAAAACTTAAAAGATCGAGATTCGACGCGTGTCGTAATCACAAAACTCGTTACGGGTTTCGACACGCCCGAAGTCGCCGCTCAATCTGCTGATGGATTTGCGCAGAAGCTCGATGATGCGAGAATGAATGACACCCTTCCTGAGAATGCGCTTCAGGATGTGGAAAAATATTTAAAGCTCTCTGAAGAGGTAAAGAATAGTGCGCTCGACATTGCCGAACGATCAGATGAATTACGAACGCAATTGAACAACAAACTGGTCTTCCTCGGTTGGACCGCAACAGGCGCACTGGCAGATTTCGTCCCGACACCATATAGCCCTAAAACTCCAGGCGTTTTCGTACACGCTGTTTCTGCGAATATGGTTTTGAACAATCAGTCTCGCTTCATTGCTCCAGACTGGATTCAGCCAATCGCAATCTTGTTGTTCGGTGGTATGGCTTCTCTCTGCGCTTGTCGGCTTGCGACAGGATGGAGTGCGTTCAGTACGCTCCTTCTTGTCGCAATTTGGCTCTGGTCGGCAGGGCGCTTCGCCTTCAATGACTTGTATTTGATTATGCCGCTTGTTGGACCAGCGGTTGCACCTGTCGTGTCTTGGGCAACAGGTACCGCCACGATGCAGATCTTGACTTCGCGCGATCGTGCTCGCATCACGCGACAGTTTTCGGCGCGTGTTTCGCCGCAGTTGGTTGCAAGATTGGCGAACAATCCTGATGCGCTGACGATGGGCGGTCAAGAACGAGAAATCACTGTGATGTTTGGAGATCTTGCTGGATTTACTACGATTGCAGAACAGCTTGGTGGTCCAGGAGTGGTGCGAACACTCAACCTATATCTCGGCCGCTTGTCTGATGAACTTGTCAGTCGCGATGCGTATGTCAATAAGTTCTTGGGCGATGGTTTTATGGCTTTCTGGTCCGCATTCGGCGACGAACCGAATCAAGAATCGCGCGCCGCAGAAAGCGCCGTTGCATGTCAAGCTGCGATGAAGGAATTGGCGCAGAATTCTGAATTCGGATCGCCAAAGATTTCGGTACGGCTTGGTATCGCAACTGGAAAGGCCGTCGTCGGAGATTGCGGTGCGCCACCGAAACTGAACGACTACACGGCGATCGGCGATGTCGTAAATCTTGCTGCGCGTTTGGAAAGTGCGAACAAGCAGTTTGGCACTGGCATCCTGCTCGATGGTGCAACGTATCGAGGAATCATGGCGCAGGGTGGAAATTCATTGATCAAAATTCGAGCGCTTGGATCAATTATCGTCGTTGGCCAGTCGAAGCCAATTGAAATCTTCGAAGTCCTCGGCCTTGATGCAGATGATTCGTGGATCGCAGCAACGGAACATGCCGTCGCGTTTTTTCGAGCGCAAAAAATAGAGGAATCCGCCGCCGCTTGGAAAGAATTCGAGAAGAACTTTGGAGAGTCAAAAGTTTCCAAGATGTACTTCGAAGCGATTGAATTGATTCAAGTAGGCAACGAAATTTCAGATGGAGTTTTGCGCCTGCGAACGAAGTGAGTGAAAGAAAGTGTCGATTCAGTCAAATCAGTTCTAGAACAACCGCTTGACAATGATCGCCGTTCGATCATCGTCCGTAGCCTTGGCTTGCGCAAACAAGAGAGCGCAGCGATCAAGTTCCTTGCGGATCTCATCCGCAGACTTGTCCTTCATTCTGCGAATCACTTCAAAAACGCATTGTTCGCTCCATAATGTTTGCGCAGGCGACATCGCCTCGTAATAACCATCGGTGATCAAGATCAACATGTCGCCAGCTTCCAGTTTGACTTGACGAGTTTCGTCGTACGAAAAACCTGGCATGAAGATTCCAAATGGAGGCGCATCGCTTTCGATTTCTTCGAAATGATCTTTCTCCCGCCGATAGACATACACAGGGCCTTGTCCTGCGCTGAAGCATTCGATGCTCGACGTCGCAAGATCAAGAATCCCAAGCCAGCCAGTTACAAAGCGACCAGAGGGGAGATCCTCACTCAATTGAGTATTCATCTCTCGTGCGATACGGCCAACTTTCTGCCCAAGGCGCGCAGAGATGCGAAGCATTCCTCGAGCCTGCATCGATGAGAGCGCGGGACCAACCCCATGACCAGTTGCGTCCGCAAGAAAGAAGAAGACTTTGTCGGCTGCTTCGTCAAAGTTTGCAATGGTGTTCTCGCGCATTCCAAAGACATCGAATGCATCACCGCCGCATTCTTCCGCTGGAGTACTGAATGCAGCGATGTCAAACGCAGGGTGTGCCGGTAAAAACTTTGGAAAGGAACTCTCTTGAATTTCTTTTGCGACCGACATTTCATTTTGCAATTTCACTTTGTCCAATCGATCTTGAATCAGATGAGCACGTCGAAGTGCAATACCAGCTTGCGATGCGATTCCAGAGCCAAGTTGTTCGTCGGAAAGATCGAAAACTCCTTTGGAAGTGTTGAGCACTTGGGCCACTCCCACTAAATCGCCAGCATGGTCAACGAGAGGAATTGCCAAGATCGATTTCGTGCGATATCCCGTTCGCTTGTCCACATCGCGATTAAATCGTTCGTCTGCGTAGGCGTCTGGAATATTGATGATCTCTCGATTTGTCGCGCATGCGCCAGCAATCCCTGCTGTCGATGGGAAACGAATCTCTCCGCTGCTCGATCCAGCAACTCCGTGTGCAACGTGAATCACCAGTTCATTTGTCTTCTCATCAAAAATGAAGACCGTTGCGCGATCAGCATCGAGAAGATCTCGCAATGCATCGATGATCACTCCCAGTACCGCCAACAAATCGGAAGATTCCCCGAGCCGTTTTGATATATCCAGTAGTTTTTCGAGCGCACCGATATGGTGCGCCTTGGAGATTGTTGGATCTTGGTTCTTAGGAAAAGTCACTCTGGATTATTTCTTTTCGGTCGGTGGAGTCGTTGCCGCCGCCGCTGCTGCAGAAGCCTTGGTCATTTGTGGATAGAGCAGAATCCGGTCGTGACACATCAAGATGAGATCGTTTGCTCCATCACCACTGACATCTTGAATGATCGCTTGGCTTGGCTCAAATTCACGAGGTTCGCCGCCAGAAAAGAGTCGACTTTCGAAGACTCGGAAACTGACCGCAGGAAGGAGAGTGTGCGATTGACTTATGCCAATCACATCGAGCATCTGCTTCCCCGCATCGAGGACGACCAAGTCAGTCATTCCATCTTGGTTCAGATCACCAACACCGAGTTCGTGTGGAACGCGACCAAGATCATCGGTGCGCCAAGACGAAAGCTCTTCAAGTTTCTCTCGACTTCCGCTGAATCGCATAACGCCGAAGCCATCATTGCCAACGAGAAGCAATCCTTGATCTTTTCCACCAGTAAATGGGCCCGCGGCGAGTGAGTTGAACTTGAATCCTTTCACATCGAATTCATCAGCTTGCTTCCACTTTTTTGCCATTGCATCTCGAGTGAAGATGATGACTTTTCCATTTTCGCTGTCACCGGCTGCGATTCGATCGCCTTGTCGAGTGATCGAACTAAACTTGGTGTCGCCGCGAGGTGCGTTGATCTGTTCGACAACTTGCCAGCCGAGTTTGGCGTCGAATCGAAGTGCGCGAACAAAGTTTCGGTCTGCGACGAGCAATTCTGGGCGACCATCACCGTCAATATCAGTCGTCGTAGTGTTCTGCGCATTCGCCGCCTGTGCGAGTCCAAACTGCGCCATATCTTTACTTTCGAAAGTTTTGAATGTCGGCGGTGCACCTTTGACGTCGCCTTCCTTAGGCGTTTCGTGGCGAAGCATGGTCATCGGTTTGTCGGGAGTGAAGAGAAGAAGGTCTGTCAGCGAATCTTGATCCGCATCGAGAGCGAGAATCGTGTCAGGCGCGCGGCTGAGTGCTCCCAGAGGAATGGTCACTTTGTCGGTTGTTGAACCATCAGCTGGTTGCAATTCGATTGAATAGTTTCGTCCATCTTTTCCGATGATTGCCACCCAATTCCGTCCATCAATATTGACCAGCCCAAGTGCAACCGGAACATTCCCGCCAGTCAGCGGCATCGTCTGAGGAAAATCCAGCCCGTCGTTGCTGAACGAAGTGCGTCCAACAACGCCTTCCTTCTCGCTGCTTAAAAAAACCTCGGCCTTTGAGTTGCCATCAACATCCCCAGCAACGATGAAATCAAGATCGCTGTAGGCAGGTGAATTCTGCATTCCTACAAATCCGCGTCCCGGAACTTGCTGAAAAATAGAGACAGCATTCGCTTCGGTGTTTGTCGCCATCAAATCAGGAAGGCCATCTCCATTGATATCTGCAATCGCCGTATCTCTTTTTCGATTTCCAGTGTCGGTGAATGCCCAAGTCTGAAGACTTGCCTCGCGATCGCCGCCTTCAGTGATTGGTTCGTTTGCCACTTTCAGCAGCACCACTCGCCGAGATGGCTTTTCAACTACAGCAAGCCCAGCACCTTTATTGCCTGGAAGTTGAACAATGTCTGCGTCCCGTAGGGGCGGCATTTCAAATCGAGTTTGTGCGCCCAGCGCAGAAACACCATTCTTCTTCGATCCAAACCAGGCACGCAGAGGCGCAGAATCGTCAGGGAGAATTCCCACGAGATCATTCGAGCCATCGCCATCAAGATCGTTGGCAATGATTGCAACCACATTTCCATTTCCAGCGGAGAGTTCTATCGGAGTTCCTAAATCAGAACCAGTGAATGGCCAGATTTGAATGCGTCCATTTGCGATTCCGACAAGTTCTGGTTTGTCGTCTCCAATGAGATTCATAATCATCAGAGCATCTCGACTTGAATTGAGATTCTTGATCGTGTGTTTTCGGACAACTTCGAAAACACCGGGCGTTACTTGGCGCATAAAGACAATCTTTCCGCTGCTCGCTGAATAGATCAAATCCATTCGCTTATCCCCGTCAAAATCAAATGGAAGAACTGTGCCGACTGCGTCTGAAACGGGAACTTCTACGCGTCGAAAACGCCAATGCTGCGGAATTTCGTTGATGCTCGATGTTGGTGGGACTTCATCGGTGGGCTTTGCACCAACCTTCTGATAGAGCAAGTCGATGCGACTATTGCGATTATTAATTGCAATGAGATCGCTCTTGCCGTCGCCGTCAAGATCAGCGGATGAAAGTGGACCTCCACCTCTGTCAACCTTGATCGCATCGACGCCATCGAATCCAAAGTGATCCGAAATTCGGTTGCCACTCGGTGCTGGAGTTTGCGCTGAGGCAATGTCGGTTGCCAAGAGGAGTGCGGAACCGAAGAGTAAGGGCGCACAATATGAAAAAGTATTTTGCATGAGTATTCCTAGAAGGGGGTTGCAAGTTATAGTAACGCTTCCCACCAATGGAGACCCAAACTATGTCCAAGGCAATTTCAATCACCCTTTGCGCTCTTGTGTTCTGCTCTATTTTCGCTTTTGCAGACGATGTCAAATCGCCATCGCCTGCGGATGTTGTCATCTTGAAAAGTGGACGACGCATCGAAGGCGATGTCGTCAAGCGAAGCGACCGTCGCGTGTGGCTTGATGTTGGACCAGATGTACTGGTCTTTGATATGACGGATGTTGCGGAAGTTCAGAATGCCGAAGGTGTCTCGCAGATCAAGCGAACCGAAGATTCGCTTTTTTCGACTGCCGAAAATCTGCCAGAACTTTCGCCGCGCGAACACGCCAAGATCATTGGCCCAGCGGTCATCAAAGTTTCAACTCCCGCTGGGCTCGGTTCTGGAGTGATCATTAGTCCGGAGGGATATGCGATCACGAATGCGCATGTTGTGCAGGGCGAAACAAATTTGCGAACCACGATTTGGTTGCCGCAGACAGATGGAACTCTCAAGCGAATGGAAATCGAAGATGTCGAACTGATCGCAGTGAATAATCAACTCGATCTTGCATTGATCAAAATCAAGCACCCTGATGGCAAGCCATTCTGTTCTGCACCAGTGATTTTGCAAGACGGTTTAGAAATCGGACAACCAGTTTTCGCAATCGGCAATCCACTTGGACTTGAACGAACTATGACTCAAGGCGTTGTCTCGACCACTTCGCGAAACTTTGATGGCTTGACGTACATCCAGACAGATACTGCGATTAATCCTGGCAATTCTGGTGGTCCGCTGTTCAATACTCGTGGCGAAGTTGTCGGCATCACGAATATGGGAATCCGTGGCGGAGAATCTCTCGGATTTGCAATTCCTGCTCGATATTTAAAGGATTTTGTTCGCAATCGCGAGGCGTTCGCATATGACCGAAACAACCCAAATTCGGGCAATAATTATTTGAAGCCACCTCCACGGAAGGACTTTAACGCACCTCCACAGGTGAAGGACGCAAGCGGCGGTTGATTCTTGTTCTGTAGTAAAACTGACGGAGCCTCGATTATGAAACAAACTTCTATTCAATATTCGTTTTTCTCATTCGCACTTCTCTGCGCTCCAGTTGCTTTCTGCGCAGCTGATGAAGTCAAGTTCGAATCGATGGCACCGAAGGGGAGTGCATTGATCATTTCTGCGAAGGATGTCAACGCAACAATGGAGCGCTTTCAGCAATCTCCTATTGGAGAGATCATGAAGGCTCCTGAAATTGCATCTCTTATGGCTGAGGCAAATAAAGAAGCAGCGCTGAAGCGTTCAGAATCACTTCAGGATCTTGGAGTTGATGCAGATGAAGTCCCGTGGCCAGGACCGATTGGTGCCTCATTCTTCGTCGAGAGAAATGAAGAGTTGGATGCGCTCGAACTTGGATTGTTGGTGTGGGCTGACTATGGCCCTCGCGCAGATCTTGCAGGGAAAATTTTTGACGCAGTGATTCGCGACAGGGAAAAAGATTTTGGCAAACCATTCGAGCAAATCGAAATTGAAGGCGGAGTGAAGGCAACACGCATTCTCTTACCGAATGACGATGAAGAACTCGATCCACAAAATCCACAACCCCCAAGTCGCCGTCGTCCGCGAGGAATGGACGCACTTGGTCAAATCACTGCGTTACCAGAGGCGATGTTTTACATTCGCGTTGGCTCGCAGTTTTTCGCGGCAAGCAGTATCCCAACGCTTGAAGACGCAATGGCATCTGCAAATGGGAAACCAACTCCGTGCGTTGCCGAGACGGAAGATTGGAGAGGAGTTTCGGCGATGATTGGCGACCAAGATGTTTCAGTTGTTTTCTTAACCGCGCCTATTCAGGGACTTCTCGCACCCGTTTTCGCAGGCCCGATGGCATCTGCACAAGTTGCGACCAAGGAAATGTTTGGTGATATTCGCGGTTGGGCGATCACGATGAATGGAAAGAATGAGCAGGCGATCTTCGATGTTGCTGTGTCGGCATACATTCCCGGAGCCAAGGTTGGTTTGATGGACATACTTTCAGACGCATCGCCTGTCTTGCCACCGCCGACACTCTTGGGCGACGATGCAGTGATCTATCAGAGACTGAATGTGCGATTCAGTTCAATCATGGCGATGATCGAGGATGTTGTCGCATCTTTGCCTGAGAATGAAGCAGATGCAATCTCACCAATGCTCCAACAGTATGGCCCTGGGATGACGAAGGCATTCGCAAGCATTGGTCCAGAGGTGTTTACCGTTGGACGCAAGGCTCCTGAAGGTGAGGAGGGGATGCGAAGTTTTACGGCAATTCGTTGCGGGGATGAAAAAGTAACCAATGCATTGTTGGCAACCATGCTGCCATCGATGGGGATGATGCCAAGAGATTTTCAAGGGCAGATTCTTTATGGCGGTGAAGGTCTTGGATCGGAGATTGGTCTTGGTGGTGGAGCATTGGTTATGGGTGCAAATGAAGCCGTTGAGCAAGCTCTTCGATCTGCAAACGATCCTTCTGTGAAATCCCTTGGGGAAAATGCTTTGTATCGCAAATGTCTTGCATCAATTGCGCCGGGCGAGATTGTTGGTTGGGGCTATATGGATCTGCCTGTATTTCTCGATCAAAATCGCAAGGATATATTGGCTTTAGATGAGAGGTTTGAAATGGATCCTGATGATGGTGATGCTGAAGATGAAGGCAGTTCTATAAATGTGATTGTTCCGACGCAATTCGATGAATCGATGAAGCCTGCGCTCGAGAAAATTGATCTCGCAATGTTGAATCGCTATTTCGGTCCACTGGTTTGGGATATTCGCAGTCAAGCGAAAGGCTTGCAGATGCGCGCTGTGTGGTTGAAAACTGTTGAAGCGGTGAAATAAAGTCATCGAGCGACGGAAACAGCGGCCGAAACAGCGGCCGAAACAGCGGCAGAAACAGCGGCGAAACAGCGGCCGAAACAGCGGCAGAAACAGCGGCGAAACAGCGGCAGAATCGGACAGCACATTGAGACAGCCGTGGAAAGTCCTCTCGGGGCTCAAACAGTCCTCGGCGACCGACACGATCCATTCAATCGACGCTCGAGAGCAAGTTCAGTCGGCCGCCTGCGGAACTCGCCCGAGAGAACTTTCCAGCGGCTGACACGGTGAGTGATGTGCGACGGAAACAGCGACGGAAACAGCGGCAGAAACAGCGGCCGTTGACTCAGTTTTGTAGGTCAATACAAAAGAAAACGCTGCGTTTTTACTTCTTTCTGCCCCTTCGCGCTTTCGATCCAGGTGAACCTGGTGGTGTTGATCGTTTCGGCGCTTCATCAGGGGAATCATCGCTCACTTCGACCAAATGCTGAGTGAGCGCACGAACTCGAGCAAGTTCGTCACGCAACTTTGCCGCACGCTCGAATTGCAATTCTGTAGCGGCTTCAAGCATTTCCGTTTCAAGTTCATCGGCAAGTTGCTCGCGTGGAATTTCACGTGGCGGTGATCGTTTGGAGTGACTGCGTCGATCGGATGCAACTTGATCTTCGAGCGCGCGACGATTTTCTTTGATGATCGTGCGCGGCGTGATTCCATGTGCAACGTTGTGTGCCAACTGCTTTTCGCGGCGGCGATTGACTTCGTCAATCGCTCGTTGCATTTCAGGTGTCACCTTGTCCGCATAAAGAATGCAGCGCGATTCTGCATTTCGCGCAGCTCGACCCATCGTCTGGATGAGGCTTGATTCACTGCGCAGAAATCCTTGACGATCAGCGTCCAAGATCGCCACCAACGCCACTTCAGGAAGATCGAGCCCTTCGCGCAAAAGATTGACGCCTACCAAGACGTCAAAAAGTCCCTCACGCAGATCGCGCAAAATTTCCAACCGTTCAAGCGTCTCAATGTCACTATGCAAATATCGAACACGAACTCCTTGTTCATGCATGAAATTAGTCAATTCTTCGCAGAGTCGCTTGGTCAATGCTGTCACGAGCGTTCGTTGCTTTTTCTGCGCGAGAGGTCGAATTTGCTCAAGAAGATCTGGAATCTGCCCACGCGCGCCGCGAACTTCCACTGGCGGATCGACCAAACCCGTCGGGCGAATGATTTGCTCCGCAATAATTCCTTCAGACTTTTCCAATTCAAACGCTGCGGGAGTTGCGCTGACAAAGATGCACTGAGGAATGATTCCTTCCCATTCTGCAAATGTCAGTGGTCGATTATCAAGCGCGCTCGGCAAACGAAAACCATGTTCAATTAATGTCTCTTTGCGTCGCCGATCGCCGAAGTACATCCCACGAATTTGCGGAACTGCGACATGGCTCTCATCAACGAAGATCAACCAATCATCTGGCGTGCGACCAGGGATTCGTCTGAAATAGTCAAGCAAGCAATAACTTCTCGATCCTGCAGCACGGCCTTCCATATGGCGGGAATAATTTTCAATCCCAGGGCAGACTCCAGTCTCGGTGAGCATCTCAAGATCCCATCTTGTTCGGCCGAGTAGTCGCTGAGCCTCAAGCAGTTTTCCCTCTGATTGCAGCGCCAAAACTTGCTCGTTCATTTCTGTGCGGATGGACGCAACTGCTCGAGTCATCTGATCCTCCGGCATCATGTAATGCACAGCTGGAAAGACGAAAACACGTTCATCCGTGCCAAGAATTTCACCCGTCAGCGAATCGAAGCGCTCAATCCGTTCGACGTTATCCCCAAAGAATTCGAATCGAATCGCATACTTTTCATATGCAGGCCAAACTTCAATGCATTCACCTCGTACTCGATAACAACCGCGCTCTGGAGCAACATCGTTGCGTCGATATTGCATCGCATACAAAGACATTAGAAATCCGCGACGATCCATCGGCTCTCCGCGTGTGACAAGCGTGGTCTTGTTGGCGTATTCCTCTGGCGAACCCAATCCATAAATACAAGAAACGCTTGCGATGACAATCGTGTCGGATCGATGCAACAACTGACTCGTCGCAGCCAATCGCAGACGGTCGAGATCCGCATTGCGCGAAGCATCTTTCTCGATAAAAATATCTCGCTGAGGAATGTACGCCTCTGGTTGGTAATAGTCGTAGTACGAGACGAAGTAAGAGACTGCATTGTCAGGAAAAAGCGCCTTGATCTCTTCGTATAACTGAGCAGCAAGCGTTTTATTGTGACTCATGATCAGCGCAGGTCGCTGAGTTTGCGCGATGACATTTGCCATCGTGAAAGTTTTTCCAGTTCCCGTCGCACCCATGAGAGTTTGAAAGCGTCGTCCATCGCGCAGCCCGTCGCAGAGTTGAGTGATCGCCCGCGGTTGATCGCCCGCAGGTTCGTAAGGTGATTTCAGTCGGAAGGGGATATGCATAAGTGAACTACGAATTCTTCTTGCAGTGAAAGCCTAGCCCTTTGCTCCGCCAAGAAGTTCCCGCGGAGAACGCCGAGTCAAGCTGCGAACCGCTGGAGCTGCGGCGAGGATTGCAGCGACTGAAGCGGCGACAAACCCGCCAAGAACGACATCGATGGGTATTTTCAGCGAGAGTTCAAGGCCTGCCATATCGCGATAACACCGAGTTCCCATCCACGCCAAATAAATTCCAAAAACACTGCCAGTGATTCCCGCAGTGATGCCGATCAGCAGCGATTCGCTCAGGATCAGCCTGCTGACCAGCCCGCGACTTGCTCCGACAGCTTCCAGAACTCCCAATTCGAATGATCGAGTTGCAATTCCGGCCGCAATCACTCCGCCTGCTGCCAGAGATGCCAATGTCATCGCACCAAGTGCAACGAATGTGCTGACTGTCAACATAACTCCTCCGATGCGAAGAATCTCCTTTCGTATCGCCCGACCGCTCGCAAAGACCGCGCCCGGAGATGCGGCTTCGACTGCATTTGCAAGTTGCTCTTCATCAATTGTCGTCACATCTTCTGCAATTCCCATCTGTACAAGAAATGCCTCGCGTGTACCAAAGTATTTTGAGACGCCACTAAAATCCATAAAGACGCAACTCACTGCGTGTTCCATATACATACTTTGAATGCCGAAGAATTGTGTGGCAACATCCAACCCCGCCGCACCGACAACTCCAACGACTTCGAATGAGTGATGATCTGACTCGCTTCCAAGTTCGATCCAAGTTCCAGGTCCGATTCCGCGAGCAGTCAAAAATTCTTCTGCGACAAGAATCGCATCGCCATCACGCAATCGCTTGGCCGCATATGTTGGATCTCCTTTGATCCATTCCAATCGATTCATTTGAAGAAACGGCTCAGAATCGAATCCGATACAAACCACATTTGGTGTTGAGAGTCCATCCAATCCCAGAACTTGTTGACCAATGATTTTCAGCGGGAGATATCCAACCGCAGCAGCGGAGGTCACTCCAGAAAGTGATCGCAATCGATTCGTTTCCGCAGCGGAGAATCCAGTTGATTTAAAGACAAATGCATCGCCAAATCGAATGCGTTCGCTGATGTCATTGAGTATCGCACTACCGTTGGTCCATGTACTGACCAGTACCGATACGCCCACCATCAATGCACCAGCGACGAGTCCAAATCTCCATGGATTCGAAGCAAGTGATCCAGACAAGAGCCCTTTGGGAATGCGCAGAAAACTTTCCATCAAAGGAGAAAGAACTCGGCCCACGATCCATAGAGTCGGAACCGACAATACGAAAAACGCAATGTGCAATAAAGGAAGACCTCCCAAGACATACCCCCAGAATCGCGACTCTTGATCTGGAATTGTGAGTAATGCAAGCTGAATTGCAATGCAGCCGATTCCGCACACACCTGCGATCCAGATACCTCTCACTGATGCAGCACTCAAGTGCGTACCAAGTGCGCGAAGAACTGAAACTCGTGATGCTTTCCATGCTGGCCACATCGCACCAATGATTCCTGCTGCAGTCGAGCCGACTATCGCGAGTGCAATTCCAGTCCACGACACCGAGAGTCCAGCAGGCAACATTTCTCGGTAATACTCCGTCGCAATCCAAATCGTCGCAATTCCCAGCGGAATTCCAGCAGCGCCAGAGAGCAGGCAAAGAGAAGCGCCTGCGAGCAATTGTCCGCAAAAGAGTTGCGCGCGAGAAGCGCCAATGCAACGTGCCATCGCAAACATCCGTTGTTGCTCGCCAATTGCAGTGGTCATAGCAGTTGCAACGATGAATGAGCAACAGAGGAAACCCAGCATCGTTGCAACAGCGAGCGCAATCTCACTTCCGCGCTCGGGTCGATCAAGTCCGCTTGTCGCAAGTTCTATGTTTTCTAGCCTCAAGGGCAGTGCAATCTTTGGAGCATTCGTTTTCACCCACTCATTCGTATCTACACCTTTTTTCAGAACAATCGAGATGACTGAAACGTCACCGTCTCTATCGTTTACAGCCGAAAGCACTTGTCGAGAAAGATGACCCTTTGGCCGTTGAAGTGCGCCGAGTGTTGGTCGTTCCATCACTCCAGTCACAGTCAGTTGCAAAGAATCGCCAAAGTAAATGACGGATAAAACAGTTCCAGGTTGGGCTTTTAACAGTCCCGCGGCAAGAGGATCAATCCCGATTTCGCTTTCAGATTCTGGCGCACGTCCAACGGTGTATTTGGTTTGATCGAACGCACGATCGAGGGCAAGATCAGTTCCGCGGCACTGCAGAGTTGCACGCAATTCGCCCCCTTGCGAATCAACCGCGCCATCTGCACGCCGAACCGAAATCGAACCACTCAGCCTTCCCGCAGCAGCGACGATTTCTGGCAACGTACGAACAAGTTCAATTTCACTCGCATCAAATTCTGCTCCATGTTGGTGCACAACTCGCGCATCTGCTTCGCCGATCAATGTGCCTATGCGCGCTTCGATATTCACCAGCGCAGTTGTGAACGCGCAACTGATCGTGACCACAAGGGTCGACGCAAGTGCGACGGACACTCCGACGAGAATCGTGCGGCTAGGCCGTCCGAGCAAGCTCAGACGAGCGATGTGCCAACTGGGAGGGATCGAGTCCATGGCTTTCAAATTCTCCGGCGACGCGGCCGTCTTTCAAAATGAATGTTCGCTGACAATGAGAGGCGGCGATCGCCTCATGAGTCACCATCAATACGATCATTTTCCGCTGTGCTGCAGTCTCTTCTAGCAATCGCCAGAGTGCGGCACTGCTGGTCGAGTCCAGATTTCCTGTTGGCTCATCAGCAAGAATGACAGGGGGTGCGAAAAACAATGCGCGAGCGATCGCAACACGCTGTTGTTCGCCGCCAGAGAGAGCTTCTGGCCTGTGATGGAGCCTGTCGCTCAATCCAAGTTCGCCAAGTATTTCTCGACCTCGCGCTTCAAGTTCCTTCGTCGGTCGTCCATCAAGAACTCCAGGCAGAATTGTGTTTGCAAGCGCATCGAGCGTTGGCAATAAATTGTATTGCTGAAAAATCACGCCGATCTCTCGTCGGCGATACTTCACAAGTTCACTTTCTTTCATTGAATGAACAGCAGAACCACCAACAATAATTTCGCCCGTATCTGGGCGATCCAATCCTGCCAACAAATGCAGCAGAGTGCTCTTGCCACTTCCAGAACGCCCCATCACTGCATAAAAGCCAGGTTCTTGAATTTCTAGTTCAACTCCTCGGAGCGCTTCGACGACACGACCGCTGGATTTCAATTCAGATTTCGATGACGATTTCCCTGCCGTTTTACTCGCAGAAACAGAACCTTCAACTGAGTAGGTCTTTCGCACTCCACGAATAGAAATCGCCGCGTCAGCCAACGGGGTGCTTTGCGTCATAGGTGGATGCATCCATCAAACCGCCAAGTTTTCCAGCATCCGCAGCGTGCATCTTGACCAACCATCCTTTGCCAAATGGATCGCTATTGACAAGTGAAGGATCCTTCACCACTTCGGTGTTCACTTCGACGATCGATCCAGAAAGCACGCTATAGATATCGCTCGTGGTCTTGACACTTTCGACTTCCCCCAAGCTTGCTCCAGATTCGATTGTTGTTCCAGTTGGTTTCATCTGAACATAGGTGACATCTGTCAGTTCATTCGCAGCGAATTGAGTGATTCCGACCACGATGGTCTCTCCTTCGACTCGAAACCATTCGTGCGACTCGGTGAATTTGCAGTTTGCAGGACTTGCCATGTCTTTCTCCTAATATGGGGGTGGCGGATCATAGCCACCTGTTATCCTCTGCGTGTCGACTTGCTTGAGTTTCAATTATGAGTAACCAGATTCTTTTATCCCTCTCAGGCTCATGCCTCCTTCAGCCCATTCCTCGAAAGGGGACGAAGTTGAATTTGTTGGATATGCCTCAATTTGTGGCGGAAGAATTGGAACTTCGCGGATTGAATCTGCCAGTGGAAATGATTCGCGGTCAAAATGCCACAACGCTAGAAAAATTGCGCGATCAGGCAGATCGTGTTCACTGTCCGTGCTTGATTCTGTATCAAGACGAACCGCTTGATTTTCACGGCAATCCAGAAGCTGCGACCGCTTCACTCAAAACTCTCGGGCGAGCGGCGAAAATGCTTGGGTGTAGCGAATTGGCTGTGCGAGTCAATTGCCCACGCGAAAGCATTCTGTCTGTATCCGCGGCAATGAAAAGTGCAGTCGCTGTGATTCAGCAATTTGAAGTTAACCTGTTGATTCGACCTTCGGTGAATCCTGTCGATTCTCCAGAAGTCATTATGGATCTGGTCAAAGGCATTGGCGGATTTCATATCAGCGCTATGCCGAGTTTTGCAAATGCGCACGCAACTGGAAACGGCATCGAAACATTGCGAAAACTTGCGCCATATTCAGCTGCAATTGAAGTCACCATCGCAGGATTCAACAAAGAAGGCATACACATTGGCTTGAATCTCGAGGAGTACATTGAATCACTTTTGAATTTGGGTTATCTCAACAAACTTTCGATTGACTGGTGCGGAACAACCAATTGGGTTCAAGGAATTCAAAAGGCTCGTGAACGATTGATGGAGTTGATGGGACGAGAGGATCCTGTCGCATGATGCCGCCGATCATCGTCACAATCGATGGTCCCGCAGGCACTGGCAAGTCTTCTGCCGCATCGCATTTGGCAGACCGGCTTGGATTTGACATGTTGGATACAGGTGCGATGTATCGCGCTGTCGCTTTACTTGCAGTGGAACAACAGATTGATCCGCATCATGAATCTGCCCTTGCTGTTGCGATGGATCGTGCGACTTTGCAAGTGGATTTTTCTTCTCGTCCTCCAACCATTTTCTTGGACAAGCGAGATGTGCGCGATCGCATACGCGACTCAGATGTCACGAGCATCGTTTCGCTTGTCGCATCGCATCATGAAGTTCGTGTGCGACTTGTGAATGCTCAAAGGCAAGTGGCATTGCAGCATGAACGATTGGTGACGGAAGGCAGAGATCAGGGAAGTGTGGTTTTCCCAAATGCAACTGTTCGTGTTTGGCTCGATGCCCGCCCCGAAGTTCGCGCATTTCGTCGCACCGAAGAATTGCGTGCGCGCGGACAACTCGTGGATGAAAAGCGCGTGCTTGCTGAGATCATCGAACGAGATGCTTCCGATCGTGGTCGATCTGAAGGTCCATTGCAACAACCAATCGGTTCTGTATCGATTGATACCAGCGAACTTTCATTCCAAGAAGTCGTGCAAGAACTTGAACGTCTGGTCCGCGCCAAATTGCACAATTCAAATGTCGGCTGTGGTTGCGGGGGCCGTGCGTGAGAAACTCCTTCGCCCACCGGCGCCGGGCGCCGGGCGCGGGCTTTGCGAAGACAGCATTCTGGGATGCGTGTTCGCAAGTCTGCCAAAGCGCATTGTCTTGGCGATATCGTTTTCGAGTCGAAGGTGCGCATCATGTTCCTCGTCACGGGCCTGTCATTTTTATCGCAAATCACCAGTCATATTTGGATCCAATGATTCACGGCCTTGCGGTCGGTGATCGAGTTGCACGACCAATGGCAAAAGAAGAACTTTTTCGCAATCCCATTTTCGGTGCGCTTCTCAGAGCTCTCAACTGCATTTCAGTTCGTTCGGATGGTGGAAATCGCGATGCCGTGCGGACAGCGCTCGAAGAACTTGCTGCAGGACGTGCAATCATGATCTATCCCGAAGGCTCTCGATCTCCCGATGGGTCGGTGAAAGAATTTCGTCGAGGTGTTGAATTGCTCGCGCGAAAATCTGGCGCTCCGATCGTGCCAATGGCAATCGACGGTGCCTTCGATGTCTGGCCGACGGGATCGAAAATACCGCGTTTTCAAGGGCGAATTTGGGCGACGATTGGTCCCGTCATTTCGCCAACAGAATCTGCAAAACTATTCGCCGATGCCCCCGCAGGTCTGGAAGAAATTCGCAGACAAATCATAGAACTCATGTGCCAGTGTCGAATGCGCCTTCGCAATCATTCTGGAGGGGTATACCCAGCGATTGGACCTGCAGATGAACAAGCCTGAATCCGATTCACAAGAGAGTTCTTCTCGATTGCCAGCCTGCTCTGCGCGCGAAGCAGCTGTTGCTGTTGCACGATTGATCATCGAGCGTGGATTTATCGCATACCTCGCAGGAGGGTGCGTACGCGACGAAATTCTCGGGCTTTCACCAACAGATTTTGACATCGCCACAAGCGCTCCGCCAGATGAAATCATCAAGATTTTTCGGGGCGTTCGCGGAGTCGGCGAGGCATTTGGTGTGATGTTGGTTCATTGGAAAGGGCGCATAATCGAAGTCGCAACTTTCCGAAGCGACGGCGAGTATCACGACGGTCGTCGTCCAAGTGACGTTCGATTTGCAAATGCAAACGAGGATGCGCAACGTCGCGATTTCACTATCAACGGTCTTTTTCGCCATCCACTGACTGGCGAGGTTGTGGATTTCGTCGATGGTCAAAAAGATTTATCCAATCGAATTCTTCGTGCGATCGGTGATCCATCGGCTCGGTTGCGCGAAGATCGCTTGCGTACTTTGCGAGCAGTACGCTTTGCTGCACGATTTGAAATGACGGTAGATTCTGCGACAGAACAGGCAATTTGCGATGCCGCTCGCGATTTATGCGGTGTCAGTCGAGAGCGAATTGGAGGCGAATTCCGGAGAATGTTTTCGCATCCAACACGCTTGCGAGCAGTCCAACTCATCGAACAATGGGGACTTGATGCGCCTGCGCTGAACGAATCGAATTCGATCGGATCGTGCGCACGTATTGCTGGTTTGCCTCGTGAAGTTTCATTCGCAACTGTTTTGGCTGCATGGAGACTTGATCGAGCAACTCGCTCTCCAGATCATACATCACAGGTATGGAGAGAATCGCTCAATCTATCTGGGATTGAATCCAAGGAGATGATGGAGATTCTTGAGATCGTCTCCACCCTTGGCTCGCAGTGGGACAATTTGCCAAAGTCTGCCCGCAAACGCCTTGCATCGCGAAGTGCATTTTCTTCCGCTTTGAAAGTTTTGTTTGGAGTGGCGCCCGACAGGGTCCGTGGCATTCAGAAAACTGTCGAACACCTGGCAAATGAAAGTGGCGGCTTAGCTCCACAACCATTGGTGAGCGGATCCGACTTGATCGCATTGGGCTTCGAGCCCGGTCCTCGATTCAAAGTGCTTCTGGACCGAACCTATGACTGTCAATTGGAGGGTGAAATCACCTCCAAAGAACAAGCGATCGCATTTGCACATCAAGAATGGAAGCGGTGAACCGCATTTTCAGTTTAAGGAATCTTGACACAGCCTATTAGGCAGATCTTTAACAACAGTTGTTTCAAGAGAAGTTTCAGTCTATAATCCTGAGATGAACTTTCAGCCTATTCTTTTGACAATTCTTGCTGGCTCGATCGCTCTTTTGGACATGAGTGCTTTGGCTCAGTCGAAGCCGGCAACCCCGCCAGCAAAGACTCCAGCGAAGGCTGTCTCCGCGAAAGAGACTGCGAAGAAGCCCGCAACAAAAGATGCTGCTTTAGTTGTTGCTCCAGTCATCGAAACAGAAAAATCAAAGAGCGTCTATATCGTTCCGATGGGAATAGAAGACAAAGGCCAATTTGGTCTTGATATTCATCCGCAGGTTTACGAACAAATTGCCAAGGACATTACAGAAAAGCGTCCCGACATTGTTGTCTTTATACTGAACTCAGCTGACCTTAGTAGTGTCAGATACCTAGGAGATGATCCAAGAAAGTTTGGTCTTTTTGATGACGACGGGATTCGTAAGATGACACGGGATCTCAAGGAAGTCATTGAAAAAGTTGGGGCAGAATCGATCATGATTGTTCGAGATGCTGTTGGATACAGCGTACTTCTTGGATTATCTTGGCCAAACATGTACATGACGGATTCTGCTCGGTTGATGGGACTCGAACGAATTCAGGAACGAACAAAGGTTGAGGATCCTGAGGTTTACGCAAAGTTTCGAGAAGCAATGATCGGAATTTGCAACGGGTTCCTGATTTCTGGGGGGTATGACCCAAACATCGGAATGGCCATGATGCGGGAAGATAAGATGTTGAGCGCAACTTTTAAGGGGCGCGAGATCGTTTGGTCTGACGATGCAAAGGGGACTTGGGTTGTCGATGGCAGCAAAGAAAAAATTACAGCCCATTTTAATTCTGAAATGGCAGAAGATCTTGGGCTCTCAGATGGGACTGTCTCCGATGATGGCGCAACGATGATCGAAGATCTTATGTACTTGCGAGGCACTCGAAACTACGAACGCTTGCCCCAAGACGGCGAAATCCTTGTTCGCCAATACATCGATGGATGGAGAAAAGGTCTCGAAGATTGCGTAAAATCCTATACCAAGTATCAAGAAGCTCTTGGTGAGGCGCAAGGTAAAGACGAGAAAAAGAATCTCTCGAAAGCCAAGGGAATTTTAGAAAAGGTCCTTTCAATCGTCAAGAAATATCCAGCAGTTGCAATAAGGCTCAATCAGCAATTTGGAATATCCAGTTTGGAAATCGAGACGGAATTGCTCACATTGCAAGATCGAATTCGCGGGTTGGGAAAGTCGACTGCGCCACCATCTGGGGGTGGAGGTAAGGGTGGAGGCGGAGGATTAGGTGTAGGTTCAAATATCACAGATAGTCAATGATTTTTTTGGGACATTCACTATGAAACATTTTACTTTTCGCTCTGTCAAAATCATTTGCATCTCGTGCATTCTTGTATCTGCACAATCACAAGCCTTCGCACAGTCTGTTACGCCGAAAACTTCTCCTGCGAAAGACACAGCAAAGCCTGAAGGCAAGACTTCTGCAACTGCCTCTACAACTGCTTCTACAACTGCTTCTACAATTGTCAATCCTGTTGAGAAAAAGAAAAGGCAAGTTTTCGTTCTCCCCCTTGACGGCATGGTTGGAATCGGTTTGCGTCACGATGAGATGGAGCAAGTCGAAAAAATTGCAGACTCGTTTGGACCCGGTCAAGTAATCATCCTTCGAATAAACTCAAATGGTGGACTTGTAATCGAAGGAGATTGGATTGGCGCAAGTCTGACGCGGATCAAGGCGAAGCATCGATTGGTTGCATGGATTGAAAAAGCGATTTCTGGCGGTGCGTTTACTGGACTTTTCTGCGATGAAATGTATTTCATGCCCGAGGCAGCATTGGGTTCCATCACGATGCTCAGCGGAGCAACCCGCCAAGAAATTAGTGAGGTTCGTGAAGATTGGAAAGCACGCGTTGCAGAGGCGTGTGCTGCAGGAGACCGAGATCCATTAATCGGACCTGCGATGGTCCACTCAGAGATGGAATTGTCGTACGAAAAAGTTGGAGATAAAGTGACTTTTTATCCAGACGCAAAGCACACTTATGTTTTAAGCCGAAAGGGCGAGAATCTCGATTTCAGCGCACAATCCGCAGAGCATTCAGGCTTTTCAGATGGAACGGCTGCAACGGAGAAGGACTTGTTCTTAGAACTTGGCGTGGATGACCCAACAAAGTTCGAAGTCAATCCTGCAGGCAAACAAATCGCTGAGAAGTGGCAAAAAACAATTAGTAGTTGCAAGCAAGAGGTTCCACTCTTGCTTCAAAAGCGTGATATTGAAGGGCGTAGCCAAGGAGGTGTTCCTTTCCTACAGGCACGAATCAGAAACACGCAAAAAATCGTTGATTGGTTTAAGAAGTGCCCTCCAGAAATGAAGTACGACTTACAAATCGGCGAAGAAGCAATCGAACAACTCAAGGATGAGATCGTTCAGATGCGCAAGCAGATCAAGGAAATGCAGGCTGCTGGGCAGCCTGGAGCTTGACAACTCGATTGTTCTATCCAACTTCCCTACGTTGAAACATCGCGGCAGCCAAAGCAAGAGCTGCGATGGTCATAACAACTGCGTATGGAACGACAAGAGAAATATAATTCATTGGAATTGACTGTCCCTGATTCACAGCATCAACCACCCAGAAAACTTGGAAATTTGGCAGGACTGCATATCCGATCTTGCACCCCCAGAGTGCAAGATGATCCATATTCAATGATCCGCCTTCTGCAGCTTCACGCACGGAAATCAATTGCTCAAGAGTCAAGATTTTTCGAGCAAAGATCCAATCCGATAGTAATCCAAGCACCAAAATCGAAAGAGTGATTCCCATCGTCAAGACTTGCCCCAATCGAGTACTGACTGCAACTGCAATCGCAGAAAGAATGCTGAGCGAAAGAAACATAAGCAGAATCGCGACGATCAATTCAAAGCGGAACTCGCTCGAAACGCTGATCGAGGACCAATCGAAATCAAAGAACATACTGAGAACGTACGCAATCAACAGAAGCGGTCCGCCGAGCAATGCAGTAATTGAAGCGAATGATTTCCCATAGAAAAAATTGCACCATGCCGCAGTGCCGATCGTCAACAGAACGGCAATTGCCCCGAAAACAATGCATGGCCATCGAAATGAAGTTTTTGCGGTTTGCATTACTCCGTGCACTTCGACGAGTAGGAATGTCGCGGCGGGAACGATGGTCGTTGCGAGCAATGCGAGTGTTACACCAAGGTATTTTCCTAGGATAAAGGTCGTTCGAGGGACTGGTTTGGAGATCACGAGAAGGACTGTTTTGTTGGATATTTCTTGGTCGACAACCCTTGTCGCAAGAAAGGAGGCGAGGATCGCCCCAGACATAAAAACCGTTGACAGACCTATGTCTATGTACATCCGTTGATCATCAGACATGGTGAATGCAGAAAGCGGATTCGAAATTACAACTAGAATTACGGATGCGATCAGAATGACCAAACTAATCGGCTGTCGAACACACTCGAAGAAAGTGTTCCGAATAAATGCGAAAAGTTGTTCGATGAATACCATAGAATTATTCAAGCATTGTACGCCGATTCTCGTTCAGTTAGTAGGAACATTATGAGTATCTATGCGCAGTCAAATTGGAAGCAGTCTAACTGACTTTCTGGCTGATATCCGATTTCGAAAATTGCTACGACGAAACCTGAACCAAGACATCAAATCTACCGTATCCTATTTACGATATGACTCGAGATCAATTCATATACCAACAAGCAGCTCGCGTTTCTAGTTTTGGACTTGCGATCCAGTTTTTTCTTGGAATCTTTCTTCTTGTTTTTGCACGAGTCGTTGGCGATTCCACGCTGATAATCGCCTCGCTCTATGTGCTTTCGGGAGTCGTGATTTGGGTCTCTTTAATAGTGCTCTTTCATCAGCACCGTCTTGAACGAATTGAAGCGATCGAAAATGATGAGATAACCCAACAAAGAACGACTGCAATTGGCGCATTTGATGGTGAGCGAGAACTCAGTCAAGCATCAGCTCGGCGCTTGGCATTTATGTATCAGTGGTTGATGCCGATCATAAGTTTGGTCATGGTGATCCTTCTTGCAATGATCGGGTATTTCACCTTGGTCTGGTTGGCAAGGCTTGACGACACTACTGGAAATTCTGTGATTTTTGGAGTTGGATTGAATCTCGGGTGGCAACTTGCGATTTGTGCAGCGCTTTCACTTGTCACTTTCATTTTCTCCAGATTCGTCGCTGGAATGTCTCAACAACCTGCATGGCAGAATTTGCGTGGTGGAGCAGGAGCTATGGTTGGCAATGCTCTTGTGCTTCTCGCCGTCGCAGCTGGAATCGTCTTTCAGGTCTTCAGAAAACCTGCGGTTCTTGAAGGAGTGGCGTACGGAATTGGGCTATTTTCTGCTGTGATTGCAGGAGAAATCCTTCTCAATCTGATTTTAAATATCTATCGACCTCGACGACGGACAGAAGTATCTCGTCCAGCCTTTGATTCGAAACTGCTTGGGTTAGCAGCTGCACCTGATTCCATCGTTCGCAGCATAAACGAAGCGGTCAATTATCAATTTGGATTCGATATCACTAGTTCTTGGGGTTATAAGTTACTCCTAAGAAGTACTCTTCGCCTTTCATTGCTCGGATTTGCGATATTAATTCTGATGTCGATGGTCGTCGTTGTTCAGCCAGGAGAACAGGCGGTTCGATTGCGGGGCGGGCGCGTGATAGGTGAAGTCACACAGGGTTCTATGGTGTTCAAATGGCCGTGGCCTTTCGAATCAATTGAACGATTGGATGTTGGTCAGATTCGAACTCTTGTGTTGGGACCAAAGCTTCATCCCACCTCGAAAATAAATCTTTGGCCAATCGAAGGCGAGCCTGATTCATCTCGTCTCAATTTCATTGTCTTAGCGAATTCTGAGTCAATTGTTCCAGCGTTAATGCCGCCGCCAGAAAGTACCGAAGCGGCGACTGTTTCTGCCCAATTCGCTCTTGTTGATGCCGATCTCGTCCTTGAGTACAGAGTCAAAGCGGATGGATTGCTCGACTATCTCAATTTCTCCGGTGATACACGGTCGCGTCGGACTGCTCTGGATATGCGAGAACTTGCGCTCAGAGCTATTGCAATGAGAGAAGTGCGGCAATTACTTTCTACAAAAACGATTGATCAAGTGCTTTCTCCGACGGGTGATTCCCTCGTCCTTCAGTTAAAAGCTCGGATTCAGGAATCATTCGACCGAAGCCGAAGTGGTGTGGAAGTTGTCGGGATTCTTGTTCCAGTTCTGCGACCTCCTTCGAGCCAGTCCGCAGGTATGTTCGAAGAACTTTCGATTGACATTCAAAATGCTCGAAAAGTAGTCGATGAAGCGAACCGAATGGTGAACACAACAATGTCCACCTTGGTTGGTAGCCCAGATGCTGGAACACGAGTTGTGAGTGATATTCGCGAACTCCAGTTGATCGAGCAGAAAAATGGGAAAGACTCGCCAGACGCGCGAGTAAAACGAGCAAGTATTGAAAAGTTAATTGTTGATGCTCGGGCTCAAGCTGCAAGTGTTATTGGTGCTGCCCATGCCAAACGCTGGGATATGTTGATGAGAGCACGCTCAACGACGAGTGAAGTCCTCGGTCAGGCTCCTTCGTATCGTGCCGCCCCAGAGATTTATCGCGAGCGTGCGATTATGTCTGTCCTCTCTCGCGCCCTCGCTTCCGTGCGAATCAAATATGTTTTAGCAGTCGATCCGTCACGAATTGACTTTGACGTTCAAATGGAACAACCAGAACCTGGGTTGAACCTAGGTGATTACATTGAAAAGAAGGAACAATAATGATTCGTAAAATCCCCATCATAATTGCTTCAGTTATCGTCCTCGTACTCGTCTTGTTTAATACCACTTATACCGTGAATTTTCACGAGATTGCGGTTCTAACGCGTTTTGGAAAACCTGCTGGCGTGCAGCGTGACCCTGGTCTTCATTTGAAGGCTCCGTTGTTCATTGATCAAGTGACCAAGCTCGATGCTCGATTGCAGTTCATTGAGAGTCCGTTAGAGACAGTGCTCACAAAGGATGGTCAGCAGGTGTTGGTTCAGGCATACTTGCTTTGGCGAGTTGAAGATTCGGGAGATGCGCCACTTCAATTCTTCATTTCCTATGGAAACCTTGAGGCCGCAGGTAAGGAACTCGAAACACAGTTGCAGGGGGCGGTTCGCTCGGTTGGCGGATATAATTTTAGTGATCTGATAGGGCAAGGCAGCAAAATTGCTGAAGCCGAGAGTGCTATTTTGAATGACCTTCGATCTACGAAGCTTGCAGGGATCGACCCTGTCAGTGTGGGTATTTCTCAGATTGTGCTTCCACCGAAGACTACTGTTGCTGTCTTGCGACGAATGGCTGCGGTTCAAGAAACCTTGGCAAATCTGGAAGAAGCGAAGGGTAACTCTGAGGCAGAGGCGATTAAGAGTTTGGCGGCAAGTTCCGCGGACACGATCCGTAATTTTGCTGCGCAGTGGGCATCAGAAATTGAGTCGCTTGGAAATGAAGAAGCCACGCGTTACTACCAACTGATGAAGCAAGAAGCTGATCTTGCAATTTTCCTAACTTGGCTCGATACGCTGAAGGCTTCTCTCTCTGGAAGCACGACATTTGTGACTGACTTGAATCGAGCTCCATTCCACTTGCTTGATCTTTCAGCTCCAAGTGGTTCGACTGGTATCCCGCAACCTAAGAAACCATATGTGGTTGAAGCCCCTCAAGATGGGGCCACTGGTAAGGGAGCGCCTTGATGACGAGTAAGAATCCAAATCCGCCTTCCAAGTTGCCAAACGATGAGAAGGAGGATTCGTCGCATACAGTTCGAATTGGCAAGAGCGCTACGCTTGATGTGGGTTCGACTGGAAATGATCGAGCCCTCATGCGTGAGGCGATGGATCCTGCAAATGAGAGTCTTGGAGAAGCTCTTCGGCTTTCATATCGATTACTTCAATTCGCAATCGCCGGACTTATCTTGACTTTTTTCTTTTCTGGTTTCCAATCGATTCCGGAAGGAGTGACAGGAATTCGAACGATTTTTGGAAAAGTAGCGGGGGATCCTGGTGATGAAGTTATCTCGCCTGGGCTTCAGCCATTTTGGCCATACCCAATTGGTGAATTCAACACTATGCAACAGCGCCAAAACATTGAGATTCGAAATATGTTTTGGCCTTTTCGCGCACAAAAAGATATCACGCTTGAAGCTGCAACAGAAGCATCCGCTACGAGCGAACCGTTGCGCCCAGGACGAGATGGTTCAGTGATTACTGCTGATGGAGATTTGGCGCATTTGCAACTGTCAGTTGATTATTCAATTGTTGACCCAGTGTCAATGCTGACTCAGCTTGCTTCAGAGAAGACAGATGCTCTTGTGAGATCAGTACTCGGTCGAGCGGTCGTTCAGACTGTGGCTGTCTATACCCTTGCGGAACTTCTTGAACAGCGTGAAACTCCTGCGCTCGATATTCGGCAGCGAATGCAAAAGTTCCTAGATGAATTGCAAGTCGGAATTCAGATTGGATCTGTCGTCATTCTCGAGCGAACAGCACCACTTTCAGTTCGTGGATCACTTCAACGTGTTCAAACCGCTCGCGAGGACATGAAGACGAATTTAGAGCGCGCACGACAAGATGCGAGTGCAAAACTTGTCGGCGCTGCTGGTCCAAATTATCTTGTGATTTTAGATATGATTCATGAATATGAGTTACTTCTGACTGCAGGGGATGTAGCAGGTTCAGACAAAATGCTTCGAAGTATTGGTCAACGCTTTGAGCAGCCAGATATTGGTGGCCATGCATCTCGCATCATTATGCAAGCAAAAGCCTCACAGGACAATATTTCTGCAATACTCTCAAAAGACGCTCGTCGGCTGATGAGCCTTGAACAAAGTTACAAGGAAAATCCCAAGCAACTGATTCAGCAATTGTGGCTTGATGCAGTTCGACAAGCGATGGATCAAAATGAAGTCGAAGTTTTTTCCGTTCCAAACGAGTTGGAGCGTTACGTTATTCGAGTCAAGAGTTCTCCAACGGTCATGCAAACAAGGCGTGATGCCGAGCTTGCCCGCAAGAAGATGGCGGCTGCAATGATCAAAGGGGATCTTCCATCGTTTGAATTGGGAAGTAGGCAAATTATGATCGATGCCCCTGGTCGACGTCTTGATAAATCTGGCGACAAAGGATTTGGGCGAGATTAAATCGGAGTGAGATATGACCACAGTAAAACAATCAGAGTCAACTCGACCTGTGGTTGAATCCCAAGGCCTAGTAAAGGTTTTTGGAGATTTTTGGATGCGATCGAAGGCTCGTGCAGTTGATGGCATTGACTTCGAAATTCGACCAAATGAAATTTTCGGTTTGCTCGGTCCAAATGGATCAGGTAAGAGCACGACAATAAAATTAATCCTTGGTCTTTTGCGAAAGAGCAAAGGTCGTTTGACGGTCTTTGGTAGGGATCCTGCGGATGTATCTATCAAAAGAAGAATCGGTTACTTGCCCGAAGAATCTTATATGTATCGATTTCTCAACCCGAAGGAGACATTGGATTATTTCGGAAAACTCTTTGGAATTTCACGCCAAATTCGTCAAAAGCGTACGGATGAGTTACTTGAAATGGTTGGGTTGGAAGGTGCTACCAATCGAGCGGTTGGAGAGTTTTCCAAGGGTATGGCTCGACGGCTTGGAATTGCTCAGGCACTCATCAATGATCCAGAATTCCTGATACTTGACGAACCAACTTCAGGACTTGATCCAATCGGAACGCGGCAAGTGAAAGATCTTTTACTAGAGCTTCGCCGCCGTGGGAAAACTATTCTTCTGTCCTCTCATCTCTTGGCTGATGTCGAGGATGTTTGTGATCGAATGGTCATTCTTTATGGTGGGAAGATTCGGGCATCTGGTACCGCGGAGCAGTTGCTCTGTGATACGCATCGAACAACAATTAATGTGCCTCGCCTTCGTCCTGAGACAATCGTGAAGATTGATGAACTCCTTCATAGAGAAGAAGGCATTGCGATCGGAAGCGTAGATTCGCCACGCCAAAAACTTGAAGAGCTCTTCATTCAAATCGTTGAAAGTGCAAGGGCAGAACAAACTTCAACGAGTGGTGCAAAGCATGGAGGCAAAACGGCTGCATTTCTCCTAGGCAAGGAAGATGATGAATCAGGTTCTGCATTCATCGATGAATTGCAAGCCCCAATCTCAGCAACACCGATTGCGCCAGTTCAGAAGGCAGCATCGATTCCTACCAAAGCAAATGAAAGCGATGCAATTTTCAAAGAACTGTTATCTCCCAAATCCACTCCTGAAGTCACTTCTGCGCCCAAAGTGATTCCACCTGATACAGGCAATGTTGGCAAGTCGGTTGACACATCAGTCATTGATGATCTCATCGACGGTCGTTCGGAGAAGAAGGCGTGATTCAAATTCGGCAATGGCACGAGCGCTTGCAAGTTTGGCAATCTGCCCCCAAAAATCGGGTGATATTGACGGTTCTTTTTGTTTTGTGCAGTCTTGCTTCATTTGGTCCACTTTGTTGGTCTTCGTACAAGTACGCAGAACTCTGTTCGAAAATTTCGGCGGTACTTTCTGAAGCAAATATTGAAGAGCGCAATCAAGTTGCAATGCAATTGATGGAGCGTGGCACCGTGACTGTTGAGGGAGTTGAAATTGGAGGCCCTCGTGTTCAAGTTGTCGCAGATCAAATGTTTGCTCGTGGTGGTTTGATTTTTGATCTTGATTTTACATCGTCGTTCATCGCATCTTCGGTATCGCCTGGTTGGGCTCCTGCAAACATTATCGAACGTCCATTTTTGGTTGCGGGTATCGCCTTTGTCGCAATGTCCCTTGCCGTGCTGGCAGTATGGTTAGGAAATGCGATCGCCTTAGTCACCTTGATTCTTTTGACTGGTGGTCTCATGGGAATTTTTTGGTCCACATCACAACTCGACCTTGTGCTTGCTACTGCAGGGACCGGATTCTTGATCTTTATATTTCTTCTGCTGTCGCGCATCGCCCAATCGCTTCTTGCATCTCCAAATCAAATTTGTGCCATCGCAAGCGGACTTCTACTGGAAGCAATGCGCCAGCGAATCTCGATTGGTTTTATCGGTGCTCTTCTCGTTGTCCTTCCATTGATTCCAATCTCTATTGATAATCGTGATCCCCTTCGCTATCAAATACAGACATTCATATCCCGAGGATCAGGGCTTGTTTTCTTAGTTGCCGCCTGCCTCACACTTTTTCTTTCGTGTTCTACGGTCGCATTCGAGATTCGAGATCGTCAGATCTGGAATATTTTGACGAAGCCAGTTTCCCGCTTCCAATATTTGTTTGGAAAACTCGTTGGAATTTCGGTCCTCAATGGAATCATCTTGATCGTTGGGGGCTTCGCTATTTTTGTATATGTCCAATTGATAAATACTCGTGCGCCAGTTGACAATCAGGATGCTGCTGCGGTGCGAAACCAAGTTCTCGTTGCAAGAGAAGTCGCACTTCCTAAGTACGAGTTCATTGATCAGGTAAAACTTCGTGAAATTGTGGATGGAACGATTCAGAACGATTCAATTTTGCGTTCTGAAATTGCGGATGGGATCAAGTCCGAAGTCGAAGTTATCCGCCAGATACGCATTCAAAAAACGGCGGAGTTTATGTCGGCTCAGAGACTAATTGATGGAGGTGCGAGCCGAGTTTTCCATTTTTCTGGACTCGAAGAGGCTCGGCGAGCTTCTGCGCAGCCGGTATTGCGCTACTGCTTTCACACTGGCCGTGATAGTTCGCATGAACTTTATCCGGTGCTGTTGCAATTCGGAGGTTTGCCTCCCGTCCAAGTGAACTATGTTCCTGTGCTGAGTAATGTGGTGCCAATTCCAGTCAAAGCTATCAATGAAGATGGCACACTCGACGTGACGATTATCAATGGTGGAATCACACGTGATGGTCAATTTTATCCAACAGAAGGTTCGTTCAATTTTGATGCCGATGGGCTCGAGGTCCTCCATCGCGTGGGGGGATTTGAGGCAAATTTATTCCGCGCAATTCTGATTGATTGGGCAAAACTGATTTTTATCGCTGCTCTGGGTGTGAGTTCCGCAAGCATCATGTCCTTTCCTGTTGCGGTGTTGATTTCTTGCACAATTTTTGTCGTTGGTTCAATGTCAACATATCTTGCTATCTCACTCGAAAATTATTACATAACGAATGATGCAAACTTCTTTGTGCAATCAATGCAATACACGATCCGGTTCATCGTCGAAGTCGTTTGGTGGATTCTTTCTCCTTATTCATCTTCAGGAAGTTCTACGGAACTTGTTCAAGGACGTTTGATTTCGTGGCGTTCTGTATTCGGGTCCGTCGCACAGGTTGGAGTTTGTTGGAGCATGTTGGTTTTCACTCTTGCATTGCTTGCCTTTAGGAAAAAGGAAATTGCAATTTATAGTGGCGGAGATGCCTGAGTTATGCGTGATCGTCTGATCCAACTTCTTTGCCTGTTTATCGCCGTCATTGCCATCACTGGGGGTGGGATGTTGTTGCCCAATATCTTGAGAGTCAGTGACGAAAAAAGTTTGCGCTATACCGATGTGTCGATCGATGGTGCGCCCCCAATCGTCGCACTCGGAACGGCTATTGGCGCTTTGAGAGGCCTTATCGTTGATTATCTCTGGATCAAAACGAATATGAATAAGCAAAAAGGCCTTCATTATGAAGCGATGGCCGATGCTTCACTTATCACAAAGCTTCAGCCTCGTTTTGGAGATGTTTGGGCATTTCAAGGCCACAATATGGCTTACAACATTTCAGTTTTGACGGACACTCCGCGCGAACGATGGGATTGGGTATGCGCCGGAATTGATCTTGTCCGTGATGAAGGACTTCGTTACAACCCAAATGATTTAATCTTGCATAAAGAACTCGCATTTTATTTCGCTCACAAGATTGATGGCGTTTCGGACGATGCCCACTTGTATTACAAACGGGAGTTTGCCCGCGACTGGCAATTTCTCTTAGGGATTCCACCTGGCTCTCAAGCAGATCGAATCGCATGGATTGGCGCGATTAAAGATGCCCCCGAATCGCTTGAAGAATTGATTATTCAGAATCCAAATGTGCAGAAACTTGTTGATCAACTCAAGGAAAGTCTCGAAGGATTTGACGCGAAATTTCATTTCCAGCTCGATGGAAAATTCTTAAGAAACCTTGGTCGATGGAAATCGGTTCAGATGAGTCGTTATGCAAAGTTACTTGGTCTTGAGGCAACATTTCGAAAGAACGACCTTGTCTATTTGGCGTTGGATACTGTGTTGAAGAGTGATGAGCTGAAAGAGACTCTCGAGCCGTTCCTGCTGTTCTTGCGCAAAAAAGTCCTACGAGAAGAGTTCAACATGGACGCGAATCTCATGTGGGAAATAACGCGTGACTTCGGTCCATTTGACTGGAGACATCCGCAATCGCATGCATTTTATTGGGCTCGTAAAGGCGCAACAACAGCCGAAAAACGATTTGCAAACGTTGAAGAGATTTACAAGATTTTGAATAACGATCGGACGAATATTCAAGCAATGCAGGCACTGTCGCGGACTGGCCTCATGAGCTTCGATCCATTCAGTAGTGATAATCCAAGTCGCCTGAGCGATCCGCGCTGGATCAAAGCGATCGATAAATACTTTGGCGTCCTCTACCGAAAACACTATGGAACAAGAGGCGGGGGAGGAGACTCATTTTGCGATTTTTACAAAAATTTTATGGCTCAAGCCGTTCGAGAGTTGTATCGGTTTGGTGACTATGAAGGTGCCCAGTCGATTCTGTCAAATCTCGACCGTTTGTTCGGTCGTGGAGGTCTCATCCCGAACAACGAATATGAAGCACCACTCGAAATTTTTGTCCTGAACACAACATATGGTCAATACGAGGACGCTCCAGATGTTGCTCGAAGCGATGTTTACGCAGCTTTACAGCATGGTTTTCGCGAAGGATTACTTATGGATCGTCGAAAGATTCTTGAAGATGCTGTGAAGTTCGCAGGAGATCTCACGAGTTATTTTCAGGGGAGCCAATATTCCGACTTTGTGAACAAGTTTGGTGAGCGAAGAATGGCTGATCTCATCGGTGATCTTAGATCTAGTATTCGAGATGTTTTCGCAAATGTATTGGTTGATGCTTCTCAACCACTTGTTGATCGACTGACGATTTACAATCGCGCAAGTGAATCTGAACGGCGTATTGTGTATGACCTCGTCAAAGAGCAACTCCAAGCAGAGTTTGAACTCGACCCACTTTCGAATGTTGCAAACTTTGCAATGCTCCTCCCAGAACCTCCCGATATGGGAGCGTATCGTGAAGCTGTTGCCGCCGAAGCCGCAAAGCGTGAAGCTGAAGTCGAAAATTCGAAACGATCAACTTCCGAAATGAAATGATGACTTCGCAAATTGAGCCTTCTGCTTTCTTCCCGCCAGCAATCTTGGCCATCGGTCGAAACTACGCGGATCATGCCAAGGAAATGGGTGGAACCGTTCCGACGCAACCGATTATTTTCTTCAAGAATCCTGGTTGTGTGATTGCAGATGGCGCGTCGATCATCATTCCTGCAATCTGCCGCGAAGGTGGTCCACAAGTTGATTTCGAAGGAGAATTAGCGGTGATTCTTGGCGCGAATTGCCGTGAAGTTTCCCAATCGGACGCACTGGGAATGGTTGAGGGATACGCAGTTGCAAATGATGTCAGCGCAAGGTGGTGGCAAAATCAAGGAGCGGGCGGGCAATTCAGTCGAGGCAAAAGTTTTGACACATTTTGTCCACTCAGCAAAATCATTTCCGCAAAAAAAATAAAGGACCCACAAAATCTTCGAATTCAAACTCGAGTTTCTGGAGAACTCATGCAGGATTCATCAACTTCCAACATGATCTTCTCTGTTGCCAAGTTGATCAGTGATCTTTCACGCGGCATGACGCTCTTGAAAGGAACAGTCATTCTTACGGGCTCTCCTCCCGGCGTCGGGCACGCGCGAAAACCTCCCCGATATTTGCAACATGGTGATGTCGTTGAAATTTCCATTGAATCTGTCGGCATGTTGTCAAATCCTGTGATCGAAGAGCCGTGACATCGCCTGCGCCTGCGAGCCCAACTTTTATCGCACGGTTTTGTATCTCTCTCATTCGCCTTTATCAAATCGTTTTTTCGCCAATCTTTGGAGGGCGATGCCGATTTCATCCATCATGTTCGATCTATGCAACCGAAGCATTCTTACGTCACGGAACATTGAGCGGGGGGTGGCTCACACTTCGTAGACTTGCAAGATGTCATCCTTGGGGTGGATGTGGCCACGATCCTGTGCCATAAACGTACGAACCATTCATTCGCTGCGTGGATCGTTCAACTTCAGTTGTATTGCAAGTCGCTTCGATTCTTCTACGATCGCATGCTTGTAATCCGCAAGTGGTCGATCTGGGTGAGCTCTTGCGGAGACAACAAAGTCCATACCCACTGGCAAATCCTTTCGAATCAAACGAAATGCCTCTCGAATCATTCGCTTGACTCGAACGCGTCGAACCGCTTTTCCAACCCGTGTCCCTATCGAAAGTCCAAGTCGAGTTCGTCCAAGTTCATTCGTCGCTGCGTGAAGAATGATCCATCCGAGATCACGTCGGGCTTTGCGTGCAAACACCTTCGCAAATTCGGTCGCGGAGGAAATCCGAAAAGATTGTCCGCTTCGATGTGGTCTGGGATTCATCGCTCTTCCTCGACGCTGTTATAAACAGCCATTATTTGACTGCGACTGATCAGTCCGATGGGCTTTCGAGAAGTCGAATCAATGACAGGAAGCGCCTGTGTTTCGTGTCGCGCAAATCTATGAAGCGCAGTATCGAGCGTGTCATCGGATTCCAGTGGAGCAAAGTCTGTTCGTTCCAGTTCCGCAACAGTCAACAGTCGTAGCGCATCTCGATATACAAGAGCGGAGCGCAGATCACTGCCGCAGACGAATCCGTGATATCTCCCAGCATCATCGACGACAGGAAAATCATGAACAGAATTTCGCTCGCCCAATTCGATCAACTGTTCTGCGGAATCAATTGTGCGCACGGGGACCGAAACCAATAGAGAAAGGTCGCGAATTAATGTGCTGCGCAAAATGGAATGATCTGCGACGGAAGTCAGTCGTATGTTGAATGCGGCAAGTTCTGCAGTGTAAATACTGTTGGGATAGACCAATCGCGCAGCGACAGTCGCAATGACTGCAGCAAGCAGAAGCGGTAAGAGAATTGCATACGAGTGAGTCAGTTCATAGACAAGGAACGCCCCTGCAAGCGGAGCGTGCGCACCAGCTGCAACGAATGCACCCATTCCAACCAGAACTCCATGCGTGGGGGAGATGTCTGGAAGCGCAGGCACAAGAACAGTCAATGCGCTGTATGCCGCTCCAAGAATCGCACCAAGAACAAGGCCAGGTGCGAAGAGTCCACCTGCTCCACCAGAACCAAGCGTGAAGGCGGTGGCGATTGCCTTGAGAACTGCAAGCAAAGCAAGTGAGCCAAAGAGTATGAGTGCGCTGGTTTCTGTTCCCATTGGCTCGCGCAGCAGGCTATCGATCAGGCTATATCCATTGCCATAAAATGGCGGTAACTCACCTGCATTCATACCGATATTTGCCATTGGTGATTGTTGGTGATGAAGCAGAGTCCAAGCAGCACCGCAGGCAACAAGTAGCGCTGCGCCGATGAGTGGTTTGATCAGTGATGGAACGCGCAAATGGTTGAAGGCAAGATGCGCGGATTTCATACCGACTGCGAAACCTGCTGCGCAAAGTCCAGTGATGATTCCCAACAATGCATACTGAGGAGTTTGCGCTAAGAGCATCGGAGTTTGATCGAGGTGAATCAGTGCGATGCCGAAAATCGGATCTGGAGATTGCAATATCGACTGCGCAGTCGCAGCCGCTGTTACAGAAGCAATCACAATGGGGGTAAATGTTCGTGCAGTGAAATCTCGAAGAATGACTTCAAGCACAAAGAACACACCAGCAATCGGAGCACCGAAGACAGCTGAAAGTCCAGCCGCCGCTCCGCAACCAAGAAGCGTCGTTCTTCGCCCTGCGTCAAGTTCTAACCACGATGCGAAGGATGAACCAATCGAAGCGCCGATTGCAACGATTGGTCCTTCAGGTCCTGCGGAACCACCAGAACTAATTGTTGCCGTCGATCCAATCCATTGCCGCGGTGCGAGGCTGAGAGGCAAGACAGATTTCTGTCGATGTACTGCGAGCATGACACGCGAGACGCCGTGCCCCTTGAATGAACTTGGGAAGATTCGAAAGGTGATGACCGTGATCGCTGCTCCAGCAAGCGGCATTGCAATCGCTAGCCAAAATTGAGTCGTTCCTTGTGATGAAAACTGACCCAGTTGCTGCAGCAACCAATTCATAGATCCAATAAAAACCAAAGCAAGCGCCCCGACGGATATCCCGCACAGCGCCGCAAGAATCAGCATGTGCCAATCTTGCCCAAGTCGAAGGGCATTCCCCGTGCGGAGGAAAAAGTGGCGAATTGACGGACTCGATTTCATTGCTCGTGGGAAGTCTGGTTTCTGATTTGCTCTGAACGCCAAAGGGCGCTATACTAATGGGCTAACCATTTGGAGCCCACACTATGAACGAAGCATTAAAAAGCGATGATATTGTTGAAAAGGTTGGTGGTCGTTTCAAGTTTACTGCGCTGATTCAGCGTCGCATTGCTGAACTCATCAATGGCGCTCGCCCTCTCGTTGAACGCGACGGTCGAAGCGATTTCGAGGTCGTTATCGAAGAAATCGCAACTGACAAAATCACGATTGACTGGGAAAAATCTGGGATTGTGAAGTCGTATCCGACGAAATAAGCGAGTTTCTGCTTCAAACTTCCGCAAAATCAAATTTTTTTTTAAAATCAAGGTCAAATTGACCTTGATTTTTTTGCATTCATTCACTCTTGTGGTATTTTTCATTTGATTTCAATTCGCTACTCAACCCTAGGAGACAATCTATGAAGACTCATTTGATCACTGCTGTTTCGGTCACTTTGGCGGTTGGGGTGCTGTCTTCGCTTGGGGCAACTTCCGATCGAGCAACAACTCTTGACGAAATGTCGATTGCTGCTGGAAGGCAATGGCCGATCTTGTCGGCGTACCGCGACATTCCATCGATGAAGATCATCCTCCAAGGCAAAGCGCAGGATGAGGGTGGAATCGCTGGATCATGTCCTTCGGCAACTGTGGCGCATACAGATGCAAACTTCGGCGGGGGTTCATTCATTGTGCAAGCGGGATTTGCAGAAACCGAAGCTGCCGCTGCTTCTTATGTACTTCCAGCTGCAGCTTTTCCCCTGCGTCTTGATATGACCGAGATGATTTTCGCGACAAGTAATGC
>CAMBWI010000023.1 GCA_945871445.1 Singulisphaera sp. GP187
AGCGACGACATTAAAAATATTACCCACAGTCTCACCGAGGCTCTCAGTGATCGGAAAGAATGCGGAAAGCAACATCACAAATCCTGTAATGATTGCGATCCACATCGGAATGAGGCGCTTCATGATCCCAGCATTCCCTTCAGCCATTGGAGTGCGGCAGGCAGTACGCTCTGTGGTGCAATCGCAGCTCCAGTTGCAAGCACAACTCCAATGATGATCAAGATTGCGGCGATTGCCTTTGAGAGATCCTGACCTTTGAGCGATCCAATTTGATCTGGTTCGCCGGAGAGATATGCGCTTGCCGCCATAAATTCTTCGCCGATCAATGTGTAATCACATGCGGCGACAAAGAATGGAAGCTGACTACTTTCGGCCGTTCCTGCAATCTGAATTGCGCCGATTGAATTTCCGGTCTCGGCCAAGATCAAACTCTCTGCAAAGAAGCAGCCCATATAAAAACAAGCAGCAGGTTTTTCGCGCACCATACGCCCAGAGACATACGCGACGAATCCAAACTGCTCATCGGTGATGTATCGGATTGAATCGGCGTTGTATGCATCTGCTCGACCTGCGGCAAGGTATGACGCTTGCACAGCTTCGCGTGCTGCTTCCATAACCAACGATCGACTTGTCGGCACTTCGATCGCCGCGTCGTATTCCGCAGCTGTTCTAGAAACATTTCCCAGCACGGTCAATCCCGCGACAGTCTGAATGTTGTCCATGTCTTGAATGCCTGGCACAAACAAAATCGATCGCCCCATTTCTGTGGCACGGCCAACTGCATCCTTGATCGCTTCGAGTGCTGCGATGCGGCGAACTTTCATAGGTTGACCTCGACGCGCAGCGAGGATGAAATAGATCACGCAACCACACACGAACAAAATGGCGCAGAATAAAGGCATTTTTGCGCCAATGAAGAAGTTCCAGTGACCTCTCACCGCCGTCTTCGTCATCGTCACAGCACTTGAACCATTTGGACTGACCGCGGTCACACGGAAGAAATAAGCGGAATCGACATTGAGTTTCGATGCAACCGCACTTGTCTCTGCGATGGGTACTTCTGTAACCAAGATCCAAGGGCCTTGACCAGCTTCGACCACTTCACTTCCCTCGACAATCCACTTCGTTGCAGAAGTTGTTCCTGCAACAGGTTGCCACGAAACTTTGATCACGCCTCCCGCGTCCCAAGGAACATCTGCTCCAGTGATCGTAAGCGCCGCAGGTGGCGCAGTGACTTCTTGGCTCAGTTCGTTCAGCGAAACATTGCTGGAGGTGCTTAGTTTGTTTTCAGTAGTGTTTTCAGCAGTGGTCGCAATTGCGCCAAAAGAGCCCTGCGCAATGACAGAAAGAATGAACGCAATCGAAAGAATCTGCCAGCGATTTGCGGTTTCAGTCCAGACCACGAGAGCAAGATAGTCCCATTTCAGAATTCATGCGAACGCACCGCCCGCGCAAATTTCATCCCCCCAATTCAATCTCCAACAAGTTCAACATTCGCTCGCGGAACAGTCACGCGTTGCCCACTTTCGAGCGCAACTTCAAGCACGCGTGCCTTCGATCCCGAACCAAGAACCGCTGGCTGCTCTGGGAGCGCGTTTACGGATCCCAAGAGTCCAAAGTGTGGATCGCGAATGATTCGAACAGGCGTACCGATATCCAAAATTCCAGCGGTTGCACCACCTGTGAAAATTTCACCAGAACTTGCCTCACCGAGTGGAACTGCAATTTCTGGGCGCATCACACCTGCGCGAATCTGCGTTGCGCCGTTGACACTCGCCATTTTCCCCGCATGTGCAAGCAACAATTGAAACGTTCGCTTTGCCATCGCGATATCGCCGAAGCCTTCAGTCACCAGTAATGTGATTCCAATCTTCTCACTGCCCGTGACTGCGACACCTAAGTCATATCCAAGAACATCGCGAAGATCCGCATCATCGATTCCACCGCAGATCAGCGCAGAGACTCCAACTTCACGCGCACGGCGAATGCCACCTGCGGTCATTCGTGCGCCGCCGACAACGACCGCGCCTTTCATCGACGCATCAATATGCTCTTCGCGCAAATCTTCGGCGTGAGATTTTCCTGCGATCATCAATGGACCCCAAGTTTCGCCGCCGACGCCGAAAATTCCCTGCACAAAGAGCGCATCGGTTTCAACCACAACGCCTTCGTTGGGGATCACTTCAATAATTTTCCCAGCGACATACGCGCAGACTTGCACCGGAGTCTGAGCACCACGAATGATGACCATGCCCGTAGATTCTGAAACGCTTTCGAGCGTTCCTGTCGCGGTTGATTTCGCTTCCGTCTTCATCATGCCGAAAATGCCCTTGCTTCTCGCGAGTGCATCACCCACTTGAACAGAATCGCCCACGCACTTCAGCATTAGGGGCATCAATTCAGCTGGATTGACGCTGAGCATTCCAGCAACCTTGATTGGAAAGACATCGCCTTCAAGAAAAGTCTGCGCAACAACGGTTTTTGCCGAAACGCTTTCGCCGACTTTCACTCGCACTTCGCCCGTGACAGGCAAAAGTCTCCGCACGCGGTATGTCGTGCGTGCTGTCACTTTTAATCCTGGTGTATATGCCTTTGCCATTTGGATTTGCTTTTATTTGTTGCGAGACTATTCGTAAACTTCCAGAGCTTTCAGCCATCGCTCGACGCACGCGCGTCGTTCAACTGCGGATGTCGGCAACTTCAGTGGACGACCTCGCGCATCAAGCACGATGCCGACTGTTCCACCACGCACTTCGCGCGTCACAGGCTCTCCAGGACCAGCGCCCATATCAAGTCCGCGTTCGGGGCGAACCTCAAGCATCCCAACTTCACCGTGACCAAAGCGAACGAGACGCATCTCGCCGCCGATCAATTGTCCTTGCGCGACAACTTCATTTGTTCGGCGCAGCGTGAAATCGAATGCAGGTCGACCCGCACGCACTTCTCCGCGTGGAGCAATACACCAACCAAGAACAACCAAACAGTCCTTCTCAAAAACTTCCATCGCCGCACGAGGATTCACAGATGCCAGCACTCCAAGGTGTGGCATCATGAAGATCGAGTCTTTTGCAAGTTCGGTAAAGCCTTCAGGTTCGAATGCATCGATCATCATCAGCGCAGTCTGTTCCATTCGCGGAGCGTGACTGAGCACCCCGCCAGACGCCACCATCAAATCGAGTGCCATGTTGTCGACAAGTGATCCGCCGGCTTCCTTCTGACTGAACGCGTCGCCAACTGTGCGCTGCTGCTGAACGCCTTTCAATGTTGTCGCGAAAGACTTGTGTTGGATATATGCCAATCGAAGTGCTTCTCGCGAAACTGCTTGCTCGAAGACGAGCGCTTCAAGTGTTTGGGGAATCGTCGTTGGACGAATCATCTTGTTTTTCACACGATTGCGAAGTTCGCGTTCATCCATATCCAGATGCACCCAGCGCAAGACGTTGTCCATTCCAGTTTCTGCGCAAACATTCGAGATGGAATAACTCATGCCAAGATTCGCGCTGACAGTTCGATTGAACACGCCACCGAAAACGCTGAACATATCCGTTGTCGCACCACCGATGTCAACTCCAACCACATTGATTCCACGACCCTTGGCGATCGTTTGCAAGATGTCGCCCACTGCTCCAGGAGTTGGCATGATCGGCGCGTTGGCCCACGTCATCAGTTTGTCATAACCCGGCGCGTGCGCCATCACATGTTCAAGAAAGACATCATGAATTCTCTCGCGTGCGGGTCCAAGATTTTCACGCTCAAGGGTTGGCCGCAAATTGTCAACGACAGAAAGAGCAAAACCTTCGCCAGAGAAAACACGCTGGATTGTCGGTCGCGCTTCCTTGTTGCCAGCAAAGATCAGCGGCAATTTATATTCCCCGCCAAAGCGCGGACGCGGGCGAGCAGGCGCGATGAGTTCTGCAATCTCAATCACTTTCTTTGTATCGCCGCCATCTGTTCCACCTGAAACCAACACCATGTCCGGTCGGAGTTCGCGAATACGCTGAATCTGTTCGTGCGGCTTGCGGCGATCGTTGCTTGCGATGGTGTCCATCACGATTGCACCAGCACCAAGTGCTGCACGCTTCGCGCTCTCTGCGGTCATCTCGCGCACAACACCTGCGACCATCATTTGCAATCCGCCGCCTGCGCTTGAAGTCGATATATATAGATCACATCCATCGGGATCTGACGCATTCTTGCGGCGGATGATCGTGCCATCATCTGCGATGAGTTTGTATCCAGAAAGTTCCTGAAGTTCAGTCACAGAATTTGCGACGCCAAGCGTGACATCAGCAAATGGTTCTTCGACAGTCGTCGGCGCCTCGCCTCGAAACGTCTGTCGAAAGACACCGTCCTTTTCCTCGATGAGGATGGCCTTTGTCGTGGTACTTCCGCAATCAGTTGCAACGATTCGCATGAACCAACAAGAGTAGAGTCTGAAAGGGCATTCGGGAACTTCGGTCAACCAAGAAGATGGGTCTTTGCCAATTTTTTGCCTAAGTCTTCCATATTGACCGCCGTTTCTTTGATCAAAATTCCTTCTTTGAGCACCCGCCACGCATCGCATATGGATGCTTGTTCAAAGGTGATGAACTTGCAAAGGCGTATCGCATCAATGCAATCCCAACGCTCGTCATTATCAACAAGGGTGGAACCATTGCCAAAGCCAAGGTTGGGGCGAGTGGCAACCCAGAGAAAGACCTTCGCGAGTCGATCACGAAAGCATTGGCGAAGTAAGCGAGCGATTCACTTCTTCGTATCGCTGGCCTTGGTATCGCTGGCCTTCGTATCGCTGGCCTTGGTATCGCTGGCCTCGGTATCGCTGGCTTTCGTATCGCTGGCTTTCGTATCGCTGGCCAAGCGCTGCTCTTCGAGCGCTTCAATTCGAAGGCACAAATATTCCACCGCACCAGATCGCTCCAAAAATGTTGCGAGTGTCGACCATGTTGTTGGGTGGATGACAACCGAAACAAACGGCTGAAGAAAATGCATCGCTGCGGCTCCAACTCCAGAAAGCGGCCGACTGGATTCCAGAAAAAGCATCGCAGGCTGCGCCATTCTGCGCTTCACGATTTCCTGCGCTACGCGTTCGACAAGTTCTGCTTCATCTGGATTTGGCTTGGCAGGTCCTGGTGGCTCGATGTGAAATGCCTTTGCCCACCCTTTGCTCAATGCGCCGCGCATTCGCTGCCATGAATTTGAATGATCGCTCATTGCCACACCTCTGGCGAAGTATGTGCGAGAGCGAATTCTCGAAGTTGCTTCGTTGTTTCTGCCGAAAGATTTGTGAAATCAAAAACCAATCCTCGCAATTGTCCTCGCTGCGATGAGGAGCGCGCCAAGAGCGCACGCCGTTCCTGCCAGCGAATGCATCCAACTTCATTCCAACGAAGCCGACTCGTCGAAAGTGGATAGATGACCTCTGCAACTTCTGCATCGATGCGATATCGCGTTGCGAGAAAGAATCGTGTCAGCGACATGAATAGCCCAAGCGCGCTGATCGCTCCCCAGAACCAATCGCCCGCAAGTTGTGCGATCAATGTCGCAACCACTGCGATCGCCGCAACAGCCCAGAGTGTTGCGATTGGGCGCAAACGTGCGGGATGAACCGTCCACTGCATCTGGGTCATAAGCACAATCATCGCAGAATATCCGCAGATTTGTCGCAAATGAGCAGCAGAACTTGTTTTAACAAACGATCGCTTTCGGTACGCTACTTACATGAGCACCATCAATCCAACCGCGGTTGTCAACGCGCCATTTCCTGCGAATGATTCGCTGGGCGATCCCACTGGTTGGGACGGCGCTGGCGGCGTCGCAAGCGCGATCAATTTGTCTGCGTGGACCGCTGCGAATCGTCACTTAATGGTGCCACCAGTATCAAACAAATATCTTTTTAGCGGCAAGGATTTCTTTGTGATGTTGATCGCTGGCCCAAATGCTCGGAACGATTTTCATATGACGAATTCCGAGGAATATTTTATGCAGCTGCAAGGTGATGTATCCGTGCGCGTTCGTGATGCCCACGGAATACGCGACATTATTTTGCGCGAAGGCGAAGCAATGTTCATTCCTGGTGGAGTTCCACATCGACCACAGCGAGGACCCAACACGCTTGGACTTGTTGTTGAGCGCAGACGCCCTCCGACCGAAACTGAGCACATGATTTTTTTCTGTGAGAAGTGTGACGCATTGGTCTATGACCAAGAATTTGCATGCTCTGACATCGTCAAGCATTTTCGCGACGCAATGGAAGCATTCTGGGCCGACCCGAAACTCTGCACGTGCCCATCGTGCGGAACTCGCGTTCCAAAGCCTGCGCCACGAACAGCGTGAATAGAAAAATATCTTTGCTTGCTTTGGCGCAAGCGCCGCTGCGAAGGAAATTACTGACGCACGAATCGCTAAACTCTCATTATGCGGCCCCCGCGCACTATCGACCTTCATACGCACATGCTCCCCGAGCGGTGGCCTGACCTTCGAGAACGATATGGGTCGGGAGGCTGGGTTTCGCTCGACCACTGCGCACACTGTCGCGCTCGAATGATGATTGACGGCAAACTGTTCCGCGAAATCGAATCCAATTCCTGGGATCCTTCGCGGCGCGTTTTGGAATGCGATGCGGCTGGAGTTGATATGCAAGTGCTTTCCACTGTGCCGGTGATGTTTTCGTATGGTGCGAAAGCCACAGATGCACACGATTTGTCGCAGTTGCTCAACGACCACTTTGCAGGAGTTGTGCGAGCAATGCCCGATCGATTCATTGCTCTGGGAACGGTGCCAATGCAAGATGCCGCGCTTGCAACGCGCGAGTTGGAACGCTGCGTGAAACAACTTGGATTTCCTGGCGTGCAAATCGGAACCAATATCAACGGCCAAGACTTGGACGATCCCGCATTCGCACCATTCTTCGCAGCGGCGGAAGAACTTGGCGCCGCGATTTTCGTGCATCCATGGGATGTGGTTGGACGCAATGAGATTCCGCGCTTCTGGATGCCTTGGCTGGTTGGAATGCCAGCGGAAACTACGCGCGCAATTTGCACGCTTGCATTCGGCGGCGTACTCGACCGACATCCCACACTTCGGATTTGTTTCGCGCATGGTGGCGGATCGTTCCCATACATGCTCGGTCGCATCGAGCATGGATTCAATGCGCGCCCAGACTTATGCGCGACGCATTCGAAGACGCCACCACGCGATCATCTCAAGCGACTCTTCTTTGACAGTATTGTTCTTGATGATGAGGCGCTGCGATATCTCGTGCGAACTGTTGGTGCAGAGCGCATTGCAATGGGATCGGACTATCCATTTCCGCTGGGCGAAATCCCACCCGGGAAATTACTGCGCGCAGCAGATTGGATTACAGATGCGCAGCGAGCTCGGATGCTGGCAGGGACTGCAATTGAATTTCTTGGTTTAGATTTCTTGGCTTAGATTTCTTGGTTTAAATTTCTTGGTTTAAATTTCTTGGCTTGAATTTTTGGATTGACCACAACATGACGCATACTGCTCCCAAAACAATCTTTGATCTTGCGGCATCGGATATGAAGCCCACCCGCGATTTTGCACTCTGGTGCGATGCGCACGACCCCCTTGCGTCTTTTCGAGATGCGTTCGAGATTCCATTCAATGCAAAGGGCGAACCACTTGCGTATTTCGTTGGCAACTCACTTGGATTGATGGCGCGTGCAACGCGCGATCGCATAAAAGAAGAACTTGATGATTGGTCTGCGATGGGCGCAGAAGGACATGTTCATGGCCTGCGTCCGTGGATTAAATATCACGAGTTTTTTAGGGAAAATCTCGCCGAATTGACTGGTGCGCTTGCGCATGAAGTCGTCGCAATGAATTCGCTCACTGTCAATTTGCATTTTCTGTTGATGAGTTTTTATCGTCCGCATGGACAGCGACGACGAATCGTGATGGAGCGTGGCGCATTTCCAAGCGACCGATTTGCCGTGCATTCGTTTGTGCGTGCGATCGGTGGTGATCCAAGCGTCGATGTGATCGAAGTCGCGCCACGCGATGGCGAAGAATGCTTACGACACGATGACATTGAGGCAGAGATCGCACGCCAAGGTGATGCACTTGCGCTCGTCATGTTTGGCGGCGTTCAGTACTACACAGGGCAAGTGCTCGATATTGCTCGCATCACGCGCGCAGCACATACCGTCGGTGCAAAGTGTGGATGGGATCTTGCGCATGCCGTTGGCAATGTCGCACTTTCGCTGCATGACTGGAATGCTGACTTTGCCTGTTGGTGCTCGTACAAATATCTCAATGGCGGACCTGGCGCGGTCGCCGGCGCATTCATTCACGAGCGGCATCACAAAAATCCGCCACCACGACTTGAAGGTTGGTGGGGAACAAATCCTGCAACTCGATTTCAGATGGGACCGAACTTTGATCCATGTCCAGGTGCTGATGCCTGGCAAGTTTCCAATCCGCCAATTCTTTCGCTCGCTCCCCTGTTGGCAAGCTTCGATCAATTTCATCAAGCGAAGATGCCACGGCTGATTGCCAAAGCTCGAGCAATGACTGGGTTCATCGAACTCTCACTCCGCACGCGCGATGCGCAACATATTCGGGTGATCACGCCAAGTTCGACCAGCGAGCGAGGCTGTCAATTATCTCTCTGCATCAATCGCGATCCAGTCGCTGCACGAAAACTTTTCGATTCACTCCTTCCGCAAGGAATCGTCTGCGACTTCCGGCATCCAAGTGTCATCCGAATTGCGCCAGCGCCGCTGTACACGCGCTTCATTGATTGTTGGAGATTGATCGAAGCTCTAAGCTGAACGAGCGAATCGCCATCGCGTCCTACACTTCACCTCATGTCCAAAAGTGTCATCATCGTTGGTGCAGGACTGGCTGGATGCTTGCTTGCGGTCTATCTCGCTCGTGCGGGATGGAATGTTGATCTTCGTGAACGCCGCGGAGATCCGCGCGCACAAGGAAACATTGCTGGGCGTTCTATCAATCTTGCGATCAGCGCTCGTGGACTGAAGGCTTTGCGACGAGCTGGTCTTGAAGAGACGATTCTCAAGGATGCGATTCGCATGCCTGGGCGAATGATCCATTCTCGTTCTAGAAACCTTGCATTTCAGAACTACAGCAGTGATCCATCGCACGCAATCCAAAGCGTCTCGCGCAGTGCGCTCAATTTGGCACTCTTGAATGCAGCTGCAGCAGAGTCGCGCGTGACGATCACCTTCCAACAGAGGTGCGTGCATTTAGACGCAGCACGCGGCAGCGTTTCATTTATCGACGACAACACTTCTCAAGAAAGTTCAGTCAGTGCCGCCCTGATCGTGGGCGCTGATGGCGCATACAGCGCGTTACGTGGCATCATGCAGAAGAATGAAGGCTTTGATTATGACCAGTCGTGGCTCAGTCATGGTTATAAAGAGATGTGCATTCCCGCTGTGACTTCCGGCAAGTATGCGCCGTTTGCGATGGAACCGAAAGCGCTTCATATTTGGCCGCGTGGCGGATCAATGATGATCGCTCTTCCCAATCTTGATGGCTCATTCACATGCACGCTTTTTTGGCCAAACAAATCAACTGCGACCAACGCAAACGGATTCGATTCAATTCGCGACCCTGCGACTGCACGAGCGCATTTCGAGCGTGAATACTCTGATGCACTCGCGGTGATGCCGACATTCGACAACGACTTCGCAAAGAACCCTGTCGGCGCAATGCTGACAATTCGCTGTCAACCTTGGTCGATGCACGGCCGAGCGGTTTTGCTTGGGGACGCCGCTCATGCCATCGTCCCATTCTTTGGCCAAGGTGCGAACGCAAGTTTTGAAGATTGCGAATCGCTGACCGACGCACTTGCGGCGCACCCGAATGACATCGCACGCGCACTTGCCGCATACGAGAATGATCGAAAGCGCAATGCAGACGCAATCGCCGAAATGGCGTTGACTAATTTTATAGAGATGCGCGATAAAACTGCATCGCGTCTCTTTCGACTGCGAAAGAAGTTCGAACACTTTCTGCACGGTGTCGTGCCACAGTTTTATACTCCGCGATACGACATGGTCAGCTTCGCAACGATTCCTTACGCAGATGCGCTTGCACGATCGCGCAAGCAAGACCTTGTGCTGACTGTTGCGGCGATCGCTGCGCCACTCTTGCTTATCGCATTTGCGCTTGTTGCGTGGAAGTTGTCTCGATGACAACGAGCGCTGCGAAGCCACGCGCGCGAATTGGCATTTCGACTGGTGTCGCGTGTCTTTTGCTCACTCTGCTCAGCTGGTCAACAGTTCCACTCTTTTTACGACACCTTTCCGATCATGTTGATTTCTGGACGAATAATGGTTGGCGTTATGGAGCGAGCGCAATCTTCTGGATGCCTGTGATTGGTTGGACGATTTGGCGCAAAAGACTCCCCACTGGAATTTGGATCGCCGCACTCATTCCCACAATCGCAAATATTTTTGGACAAGTAGCATTCACTGCGGCATTTCACGAGATGAATCCTGGGCTCGTCACATTTGGCTTGCGTACGCAACTGATATGGGTCGCAATCGGTGCATACATGCTCGTCCCAAGCGAACGACCAATCATCTTGAGTCGTCGATATCTCTTTGGTGCATTCATCCTGCTTGCGGGGCTCTTTCCCATCTTGCTTGGTGGCGATGATTCACTCGGTGGATTCAATTTCAAAGGCACAACACTCTCAATTCTCAGCGCGCTTGGATATGGAATGTATGGACTCAGTGTTCGTCGCTGGATGGGGAAGTATCACCCCGTGCTCGCATTCGCCGTCATTTGCCAAATGACCGCGGTGGGATTGATTGCGCTGATGCTTGTCTTCGGCCGCGATCATGGCGCATATGTTCCGCAACTGCCTGCTGACATTCTTTTATATCTCGCGCTCAGCGCATTTATTGGAATCGCTATTGGCCACATCCTTTACTACATCAGCATCGCGCGCATTGGCATCGTGATCACCAGTGGTGTATTGCAACTTCAGCCATTTCTTGTCAGCGTGGCAAGCTTCTTTTTTTTCGGAGAAACATTTTGGTGGTGGCAGTGGGTCGCTGGCTTCATCGCAATCGGTGGCGCGTATTTAATGTTGACTGCAAATGGAAGCGGCGCAAAACAAATTGCGATGGCTGCTTCTGAAGGATCGGATTAATGAACATCACAATCTGCCAAGATAAACCAGCTTGGCCATACTCCACCAGATCCGTTTTTCTCTAGCGTTCATCAAGTCAAGACAACCGTTGTTTCACGCCGACCATATCCTTACACCCACGATGCCCGCTTCCATCACTGCCAATCGCGTCATTGCGAATCTGATTGATGGACGCTTTACGTCAGCCCACGGCGGTGCAATCATTTCTGTCTATGACCCAGCGACTGGTGCATTGATCGCCACCGCGCCCGATAGCACTGCGCATGACATCGACACAGCAGTGGATGCCGCAGCGAGTGCATTCCCAGCATGGAGCGCACTTCCACCATCTGCACGCGCACAAAAATTGTATGCACTCGCCGATCTTGTCGAACGTGACATTGACGAATTCGCGCGCATTGAATCGCTCGACACAGGAAAGCCTCTCGCACTTGCACGATCGCTCGATATTCCAAGAGCCATTTCCAACCTGCGCTTCTTTGCCGATGCAATCTTGGCAGACGACAACGAAACATTTTCACATGGTGGTGCAACATCTGTTGTTCATCACCGCGCGCTGGGAGTTGCTGCGTGCATCTCGCCCTGGAATTTGCCGCTCTATCTCTTCACTTGGAAGATCGCGCCTGCGCTTGCAGCAGGCTGCACAGTTGTTGGAAAACCAAGCGAAGTGACTCCTCTGACTGCATGGATGCTCGCGGAGCGTTCTGTTGAAGCAGGATTTCCAAACGGCGTGATCAACATTGTGCATGGTCGCGGACCACTTTCTGGTGCAGCACTTGTTTCGCATCCGCGCGTCGCATGCATCACATTCACTGGAGGTACCGCAACTGGCGAATTGATCGCGCGTGCGGCAGCGCCAACTTTCAAGCGAACAGCGCTCGAACTTGGTGGTAAAAATCCAACGATTGTCTTTGCCGATGCGATAACGCCAATACATCTGCGTGCAACAGTCGACGGTGTCGTGCGCGCTGCGTTCACAAATCAAGGACAAGTCTGTCACTGCGGTTCTCGCATTCTTGTGGCGCGCGATGCGTGGGATACATTCGTGCCTGCGCTTGTCGAGCGCACCAAGAACATGCGAGTGGGCGATCCACTTGATTCATCAACTGAGATTGGCGCACTCGTCTCGGGACAACATTTATTGAAGGTGGCAACATCCGTTGATAGCGCCGTGCGCGATGGAGGACGCCTTCTCTGCGGCGGAGCGCGAATCGATGCTGCACTTCTTCCAGAGCGCGTGCGCGGCGGCGCGTTCTACCCTCCGACTCTCATCGAAGGTCTCCCCCCAAGCGCTCGTGCGAATCAAGAAGAAATATTCGGACCAGTTGCGACGATCATTCCATTCGATAGCGAGGCCCATGCGATTGCAATCGCCAACGGAACTCGCTTTGGACTCTCCGCAAGTGTGTGGACCAGCGACGATGCGTGCGCAGATCGCGTTGCAACTTCGCTCGACTGTGGAACTGTTTGGATCAATTCGTGGATGGTGCGCGACTTGCGCGTGCCGATTGGTGGAATGCGTTCAAGTGGACTCGGCCGCGAAGGTGGACGCGATGCGCTGCGATTCTTCGCAGAGCCTGTTGTGATTGTGCACTCGAAAGGGAAATAAATGAGTCAAGACTGTCATTCAACCCGAGCGCCTGAACCCGTTGGACCATATCCGCATGCGAAACGAGCAGGCGACTTTGTTTTCCTAAGCGGTGTCGGTCCGCGACAACTCGGCAGCGCGATCATCCCAGGCGTTGACCCGTTTGATTTCGAAACGCAATGCCGTGCGTGCTTTGAGAATGTCAAGCTTGTTGTCGCTGACGCTGGGCTCGCGTGGACCACCGTCGTTGATGTGACGGTCTATCTCACAAATATGAAGCGTGACTTCCCAACATACAACCGCATCTATGGGGAATACTTTGCCGGCGCAGGCAATCCAAATCCGACGCGAACCACGCTTGAAATCGTCGGGCTCCCAACGCCAATTTCTGTCGAAGTGAAAGCGGTTTGCTGGGTGAAATAAATCACACTCTCCGCAGCGCTGCGCGAATAGGACTACCGTCGAATCCTTCAAGCTTCAGCGGCAATGCAGAAAGTTCATAACTCCCAGCATCAACGCCTTTCAACACAAGCCCTTCGATAATCGCAACATCGCGCGCAAAGAATCGTGCGTGCGATGGAAGATCCTTTGAATCCGCAGTATCGACGCTCGGCGTATCAACGCCAACAAGTTTGACTCCCGCATCTGCAAGCCAATCGACAAACGCAGGCTCGAGCCCCAGAAAGTCTGCAGACCAAACATCCGGATTTGCATTCGAACCCGTCGCTATCAACAAACGTGCGACAGACGGCACCCACTTCTCTGCCACATCGAGATCGGCAAGTCCGAATCGCGTGATCACGCCCAAACGATCCGCTCGAACACGCACAACTTCACATGGCCCCCAATACAAATAAAGCGGCTGTAGTTCCATCGTCCGACCATCCAATCCATAATGACTCGGCGCATCAGCATGCGATCCCAAATGAACGGTTGTTCGAAGCGCGCTGAGCGTGAACACATCTCCACGCTTCATATCGAAACTTACCTCGCGTGTTGGAGGAACATCTCCTGGAAACACAGATAGACGCGAAGAAATTCGCGGTGAAATATCGATGATTTCTCCGTGCTCGCTCAACATTCAACTCTGCATCGCAGTTCGACCGCCATCGACTGGAAGATTGACACCCGTGAGATAACTCGCAGCTGGCGATGCCAAGAAAAGCGCGACCGCCGCAATTTCTTGTGCTTCTCCAAGTCGCCCCATTGGAATCGTCGCGATCGCACCGCGTTCGATCTCCTCGATGCTCGACCCAGAACGAGATGCACGACCTTTGAAAATCGCATCAAGCCTTGCTGTCTTTGTGAACCCTGGCAAGATTGTGTTGACTGTTATCCCGAGTGGCGCAAGTTCGCCAGCAAGCGAGCGCGCCCAATTGGCAACCGACGCACGAATTGTATTGGAAACTCCAAGCCCACGAATGGGAGTCAAGACAGATGTGCTGGTGATGTTGATGATCCGTCCATACTTTGCATCGCGCATTCCTGGCGCACATGCTTGCACGATTGCTTGACCAGTCAACACATGTTGTTCGAATGCGCGCGAAAAATCTTCTGGCTTGGCATCAATTGCTGGACCAGGAGCAGGACCACCGGTGTTATGCAAAACAATGTGCACCGCACCATGCGCAGCAATGTGTGCATCAACAGCAACTCCAACAGCACGCCAATCTGCGTAATCCACAAGCAACATTCGATGCGTTTGTGACGATCCGCAAGGTGATGAAAGTTCGGCGAGCACCTTCTTTAAGCCATCTGCATTGCGCCCAACGACTGTGACCGATGCACCAGCGTTTGCGAATGCGTGAGCACAAGCGCGACCGATGCCTTGCGTCGCTCCACCAACAAGTGCGTGACGAGAAAGAAGTGAATATTGAATTGATTCGTCGATGCTTTTCATATACGAGAGATTATCGCACTACGTCGAGTCAGGAATACCGCACCGAGCACGGTCGACAGAGATGCGATCCCCGTCATCGAGAGATAGATGGACTGCGCACGACCATGAACAGCATCAAGTGCATCCTTCGCAAGAGTGGCCGCAGAAGCATCGTGAGCGACAACAGCTGCCCAATACTGCGCTGATGCATCACGCAATTCAATTCCCGACATCGTTAAGGCGATTGCAAACAAAACGGCTACGCCCAGCAGAGCAATTACTCCACGGCGCAACCAGCGCATCGGCCCTAAGGGCTGTGCTGGAATTCCTCCTATAAATAAAGAAAGGAGTGCCGGGATATAAATGCTTGACCAACTCATGACATCGAATGGCATTCGCGTGATTTGTCCGCCGACATACCGCGAAAGCATTTCAGCTTCAATGCCTGCGAATGATGGATCAGCGAGATTTGTCACGCCTGCTTGCTTCATCGCAACGAATGTCCATCCTGCATACGCCCCAACGACTACGAGAGCCGCAGTCCATGCGGAAGCGATTGCGACAAAGAATGCAAGTCGTATCAATTGAGAACTCTACTGAACCATTCCATTCATCGTTCTCGACATGTCGGAGACTTGACCTTGCATCGTGTTCATCTGCGCCTGCATTTGTTGACGCTGCTTCATCATTGCCGACATCAACTGTTGATTTTCAGCAGCTGTCTGCGGAGCGCGAGTCACCGCCAAACCTTGCGGAGTCTGCACGATGAAACTTCCAGAGTTTGTGCCAGCGTTTCCGTCTGCACCCTGCGCTGTCATTGGTGCGCCATGTGGCGTATTGGGAGTGGAAATCCCTGGAACAGCACTTGTGCGAGTGAGTGTCAATTTCACCGATCCCGCAGGCTCATCGTCGATCTGAAATTGTGTGTCCCAAATGATCGAGCCATCAAATCCAAACATAAATGTTGTTGACATTGATCGGGGTTTTCCACCAACAGTTGTCAAAGAATTTGATGTCACGAATGTCAATGCACGCGCCGCATCATCGTGCATGCCCGTTGAAAGAAACATTGATCGATCGCCATTGGTGATTTCACTGCGCGTAAATCCAACCCCTGGAGTGAAACCCATCAGATCAATCGATTGCAACGCGGCGCCATCTGTATTCCACAACACATGATCGCCTGAAAGAAAATTGCCGCCAAGAATCCAGCCGAACTGAGACTCTCCGCGAAATGGGCCATTCGTTTTTCCATCGGCAGATGTTGCGACACCTTGCACATCCCACGTCCCAACAAATTGTGTGAATAGCGCAAGTGCTTGTGCATCATCTTCACTCGCTGGAGTGATCGGGCCAGATGGCGCGCGAACAGCCGGTGGCGCAGTTGTCCCAGCCGGCGGCGATTGACTCTGGGAAGAAGCAGCGAAAACGCAGACGAGTGCTGCACTTGCAGCAATACCAAAGACGACGCCTGCAACAAACGGATTTGATTTATTGATCATGAACGAGAGTTTACCGAAGCGGGAAATGTGCGGTATCGCACTCCAGCCTCCGCAAACAACTCGCATGCCAAATCATGTGATCGCTTCCAATACTCATCGCCTTCGCCTGAAACTTCATATGTCACGACTTCGACGAGCCCTGCTTGAATAATCGCCAGCGAACACTGCACGCAAGGACTGAAAGTGGCATACATCGTGCATCCAACTGGACTGACTCCGTTGCGTGCACACTGCACGATCGCATTCAGTTCTGCGTGGCAGATCAAGTCATACTTCACAGGTCGCTGAAGTCGCTCGGGATGATCAGCGATCCCCTGCGGTAATCCATTAAAACCTGTGCTGATGATCTGCTTGGACGGTGAGACGATCACTGCGCCAACTCCGCGCGATGGATCCTTGCTCCACGTTGCGATTCGCCCCGCGAGTTCGAGAAATCGTAAATGCCAATGATCGGAAAGTTGGGGTGCCATTTTTTCGTTTTGCTCAGCTCGTCCGCTTCAATTCTATCGCATGCAAATTCATCAACGGACCCTTCAACCATCCACCAGTCTTCACTTCGATAATTGCTCGGCCAACCGATTCGACATGAATCGATCCAATGCCAACGCTCTTGAAATCTGACCAATCAGCCGTAGCTTCGGTCTTTCCCTTCAGTTTTATTTCTCCTAGAGAGACTTCGAAATCTTGTCCAGCACAATCTTGTTCACAAGATTGAATGACCGTTACGGCATAATCACCAGGCTTGATGAATTCCATAAGCCATCTTGCATAATCATTCGAATCGACCCAAACTTCCAGCGCACTCGGCGTGTCCTCAACCTGCGTGAAGCGCAATGTCGCTCCAATAATTTCTGCAGCATTCGCATCAAGACGAATGACTGCTCCTTCTTGGAGTACCACGATTCCTGACGACAACGGATCTTCGAGTGGCAAAGGTTCAGTGCGATTCTTCGCTTGTGTCATCAATCGATCGATCGCGGCTTTCACAACAGCGGATGAGAGTGCGTATGACTTTGTGCGATCGGCACGCGCAATATTGACACCAACAATGTTCCCATCCAAATCGACAAGTGGTCCCCCAATTTGATCACTGCGCAAGACTGTGTCGTGCTGAATGACTGGTCCAAATCCACTTGAGCGCTTACTTGCAGGGAAATTTGGGGTGGATGGTGATGGTCCAAATTCCATCGGCCGTGCTGCGAGTCTCACGCGGATCACTTCTTCCCGACCATCTTTCGCTCGAATGACTTCGATCACTTCCCCAGCAGCATGCTTTCGCACGGCCTCGCCAAGATCCTCTTGTGTTGCAATCGAGATTCCCGCGATGCGGGTTACAAAATCTCCAACACGAAGTCCCGCTCGTCCCGCTGGCATTCCTGATGGGACCTGCACCAAGATGACTCCACTGACATCTCCATTTTTGCTTCGTTCTTCTGGACTCGATTCTCGTGCGCGCACTCCAAGATATGAACCCGTGACCTCGCTACGTCCTGGGCGATACTCATCGAGACTTCGCACGCCAAATGCGAGTGGACTTCCGTTACGACCAACCGTCACCAGAATTGATCCCAGTGCTGGTGTCTTATCGATAGCAAATATTGGCGCATCGAGCACCTCGGACGTTTGAATAAGAACAAGATCCAGTTCTAGATCGACTGCAACGCGCTTGCCGGAAATCATCAATCCATCTGGCAGAGCAACGGATAAATCATCGCTGGTCATGCCAACTTCCGATGCTTTTGCAAGAATGAAACCACTTGCATCTGCGACCGTGCCGTAACAAGCAAGTTTTCCGTCAACGAAAACGCCAACGGTCATCATGATCGCCTGATCAACAGCGTGAGCAATACCCTGAAGATTTTTTTCTTCTCCTTTATAGAGGGCTTTTTCTGAAGGCATCTGAATCATGACTTGTCTTTGATTTGGGCCGAACTTATCACTCTTTCCTTCTCGCTCCAGATCAGCGTCTGCGCCCTGCGCTGCATTTTGCTGCATGTCAGTCATGCGACTCTTTGCGAAGTCGATAGTTGTTGCTGAATTCTGGCTTGGCTCTTGACCAGCAGTTGAGTTCACACCAATGAGTCGACCATCCAAATCAAAAACTCCCCCTCCAGAATCTCCCGAAGAAAGTGGCGAATCCATAGTGATCACGCCTTCGTTGACACCGAGCATCCGCCCAAGGCGCAATACAGGCGGACGAAATGGATCTTTCTCAATTCCATATGTGTGACCAAATGAAATGATCCAATCCCCTTCTTCGAGTCCTTCCATCGAACCAAGTTCCGCAACAAACAAATTGTGCCCCGTGGGATCAAACCGAATCAATCCACAATCCTTCAGGCCATCCCAGTACAGGCCCGCCGTCTTTCCCTTCGCTGTTGTGCCATCCATAAAATAGATTGTCACATCAAGATTTGGAATGCGACAAACATGTCCAGCGGTCATGATCCAACCATCCTTCGAGATGATCGTTCCGCTTCCACCGCTTTTTGGACCAAGCGTGTCCAAGATTTCCAAACCAACACTCGCTCTCCTGACTTTTGCTTGAGCGCTTTGAACACGTGCTTCAAGAGATTTCCCTGCGGCGATGTCCTTGATTGACTGGTCGACAAAGAGCGTCGTTGGTGGATCGATCGCAAGAACGAGTGTGGCGTAAGGTGTCGCAAGCAACGCCAACGCACTCGCAAGAATCGAATGAAGACCGATCATTCGGAGCATTCATTGAATGCTATACGGTGGTTATTCAACAAACTTGAAATGATTGGAAATCGCACTGAAAATCACTGCAAATTCACAGCGAAATGTTTTTTACCGTTGATTGGAGAGATCTCAACTTGTTCGCAACCTTCTCCATCGAATTTATTCGGCGATCGATCTTCAACTGCAAGCATTCAGAAACGAGAAGAGACAATTCTCCACTCAACCCTTGAACGCGTTCAGATGCTGGGATTGTCGCAGGCACCTCCTCTGGCGGACGCGACTTGGACTTCCCCGGAACGAGGACTGTTTCGGCATAATCACGCACCAACGCCCGATACATCGTTGCGCCAAAGTTATAAACATCTGTCCGTTCGACAATCGCGTCCTTCGAGGCTTGCTCGGGTGCCATATATCCAGGCGAACCTTGAAATCGCGATTTGATTGTTCCGATCTTGCAAGACTGTCCCAAGTCGATGATCTTTGCCATCTTTTCTGTATCACGACCAACAGGCATCATGATGTTGCCAGTTTTCATGTCAGCATGAACAAATCCTTTTTCATGCATATGCGCCAAACCTTCGGCAACCTCTGCAAAGATGCGAACATAATCGCGGAGCAACTTTGGTGGATCTTCTTCGAGCGTAGAGGAATCAATCATCTCAAGAACAAGCCCAACTTCCATCACCTTTACAATCGGACGAGCACGCTTCAGAGCGATCATTTTCCGAATTGCAGGATGATCTAATTCGCGAAGAGTTGCATACTCCGTTTCGACCTGCTTCAGATAACGATCATCCTTGTCGCGAGTTTCGTTAAAAACAACATGCTTCAGGGTATAAGTTGCGCCAGTTTGGCGATCTTTGATGGCATAGAGTTTGCTCCGTGCCCCCTCTCCAAGCATGGCCACAACCTTGTAACCAAAAAGATCGTCAAGAATGACTTTCGCACTCACTTTGATAAGTCACTTTCTTTCAGAACTGAGATACACAATTTCGGATTCACCACATTTGATGAATGCAAAGCAAGTTGAAACATATCAACTTTGACATATTGCATTGGCTTATAAATATATCGAACAAATTTGAGAATGTGAACTCAAATTTCGAAATTAGCGGAAATCTATTTATGGACATTCAACGGCGGAAATTGCCATAAATCCGATAAATCAGTTGCGCAGATCAGGGTCGACGAATTTGAGCTTCAAATTCTGCCGTAGGGAAGAATTTCCCTGGACTTCTGACCTTCGAGAGGTCGGAATGCAGATAGACCGCAGATCCTGGAATGCCAAATTGAGCCTGTAAAGCACGCACGATTGTGATCAATTCGTGAATTTGACGATCTGTGAACTCTCGTCGATTCCCATTTCCAATCATGCAAATTCCAATGGAATGACGGTTGTATTGATCGGCATCTGCTGTCGAAAGGCTTGTCCGGTCGACCCCGCTTCTCCCATCAGATGCGCCTGCAGCAGCGACATGAGCGCCCGCAAGTTGACGATTCCATCGATATCCAACTTCGACGAGCCCATCACCAAGACCCTGCCCATTGCCAATCACAAAGTGATAGCCGAGTCCAGAAAGACCAGAGGCCGTGTGCTGCCTATTGAGGGTGATCGAATCCCCTGCTGGAGTCGCGGAATGATGGATGACGATCGCTTGCCATTGTCCTGGAATTGGATGTGCATCCCGCGGAAGAATGAGGGATGCATCATTGGTCGGCGAAAGTCCGACAACGGTAGCGCTGACAGCCGCATCAACAGATGGAGCGCCGCGATCGCCAACGAGGAGAATTCCTGCAACTGCCGTCATTCCTCCAACAAAACTTGCCCACACTGTGAAGCGTCGACGGGTAGTTCGGATTTCAGTGGAATCTCCGCCGGTTGAGGAGGTTTGCGAAGAAGAAGACCGCGAAGTCTTTGCGAGAATGGAATGGGTTGTTTGCATGGTCACTACTTCGTTTGTTCCGATCATCTTTATCGGAAGGAAAACGCAGAAGCGTGAGTAAATTTCGCAAATTCAACCGCGAATTAATTTTGCGGAGCAAGTCGCGCACGCAGCGCAGGCTGCGGATTTCCAAACTCATCTGGAACGAGCAATGGTTGATTTTGCTGTCGAAGCGTGTCATAAGTATCGAATTGATTCCTTGGACTTTTCTCGGGGAAAAGTGGCTTCTGACAACCGACTGTGCCCGTGATGGATATCAAAATGATTGCTGCAGACACTACTGATTGGGCCTTTGAGATCGATCGCTGTCTATTGGTTGTGGTACTACTTTTCATTTGTTCCTATTTCTGCACTCTCAGTTCGCGCTGTGCTGGAAAAACTTTATCAGTCATTCCATCTTGAAACTCCAACTTCGCAGTAATGCTGCCCTGACAATGCCAGTCCGCCTTTTCTAGTGGAATCTCGAATGTGTAATGACTCCCAAACATCCCCGATCGCCAGGCATCGCGAACTTGGCCTGGCGAAAAATCTGCTTGACCAAGTGTTTGGGATTTCCCGCCAACTGGCAGTTCGAAGATTGAAATTTTCACACTTCCGACAATCTGCAGAAAGCGGCCAAGGCCATCTGATGGTTCGAGATAGACCCTTGCAATACACCGACTATCCAAAGCACTTGATTTGGCTTCGCCATCCGCTTCGGAGACAGTCTTAACCGTCAGAAATCCACTCTTATCGCCAATTTGCACCATTGCAACTTGAGGAGTTGCGCCAAGAATTGCTGGGTCAATCGAGGACTTTTCCTGCGCCGCCTTCGCAGATTGTGCGAGTTGTTGTTCCAGTTCGACCTGCTTCGCTTCGGCGGATTTCACTTTCTCCTGCAGATCACGAACTTGTCGACGCAGCGCATCATTCTGGTTGGGGGTCATGATCGTTGGATTGCAACCACACACGATCATCATGGATGTGATTGCGACAATTGATATTGCCCGCTGAAGTGTCTCGTTCATGCCGCTCCTTCTGAGATCAAACGCATTTGATCACGAATTGAAACATCCATCGAAAGTTGCTCAAGTGCGACGCTCACATCAATATTTGTCACGCTGACTCCTTCTGTGACTGAGATTCTCATCGGCGCAAAGTTGAGGATTCCTCGAATACCAGCGTCACACAATTGCGTTGCGACAGATTGTGCTGCAGACCGAGGGACTGCCAGAATTCCAATCGCAACGCGGTGCGTTCGTATGGCTTTGCGAAGTGCGCTTGTCGGCTGAACCTTCAAGGTGCCAATGCGCTTCCCCTCCATCCGTGGATTGGCATCGAAAATGGCAGAGATTAAAAAACCATCCTGTGCAAACCCGCCATACGCCAATAGAGCGCGACCGATATTGCCAACTCCCACCAAGACTGTGGACCAGCGACGATTCGCACCAATGACTCGACGAATCGATTCGTTCATCTTGACACAGTTGTAACCCACCCCAGCTCTGCCTGCTTCGCTCGCTTGTCGTGATTGAACGACCCACGCAAGATCTTTGCGAACTTGTGCGCTCGAAAGTCCAAGTTTTTCCCCCAATTCACGCGAACTGAGTGTTGGCTGTCCTTGAGCGATCAAGGGCTGAATCTCGCGCAGATACAAACTGAGTCGTTGCGCAGTTGGTCGGGGTATTCGTCGAACCGTTGGTGGCACTTCATCATTCTAGTGCTAGAGTGTCCGCATGCATCTTGTTGATGTTCTTGCTCGCGACTCATTCACAGCAAGCTTTGAGTTTTTCCCGCCAAAGAACGAGGCTAGCTGGGATTTGTTCTTTTCAACCATCAAAGATTTTGGGAAGTTACGACCATCGTTTGTCTCGGTGACATATGGCGCTGGAGGATCGACGCGGCAATTCACTCATGATCTTGTTGTGCGGATTGGCAAAGATACGGGACTTGATGCGATGCCACACTTGACCTGTGTCAATCATTCTGCAAATGACATAGACCAAATTTTATTGCGATATGCAGAAGCTGGAGTCTCAAATATTCTTGCGCTTCGCGGCGATTTGCCAAACGGAACATCAACACTTGCGAGTGACTATTCGTATGCGACTGATCTCGTTCGCGCAGTACGATCATTTGCCCAGTCTGGTCGACATCCAGATCTGCGCGGATTTGGTATCGCTGTGGCGGGTTATCCAGAGGGACATCCGCAAACTCCCAACACTCTCCTTCAGATGGATCACTTGAAAGCAAAATGCGATGCGGGCGCAGACTTAATCATCTCGCAACTTTTCTTCGATAATCATGCGTTTTATGATTGGCGCGAACGATGTGAATTGGCTGGAATCAAGACGCCGATTCTTGCTGGCATTATGCCGATCACATCAGTAACTGGATTGAAGCGTATGGCAGAGTTGGCTGGCGGAACAAAGTTTCCTGCAGCGCTCTTGCGTGCGGTGCGTCGCGCGCAAGATGATGCTGATGCCGTCAGTCGAGTTGGAATTCATTGGGCGACCGAACAATGTCGCGATCTCTTGGATCACGGCGTTCGCGGGATTCATTTTTACACACTCAACCGCAGCGATGCGACGCGAAAGATTTATGAAAATCTTGGCGTCAGTTCTACGGACGCGCTTCGCCAGTGATTGGCGCGGGCGCGGGTGCGACAATTGGCGCTGGCGCTGGCGCTGGTGCGGGCGCGGCAATTGGTGCTGGCGCGGGTGCGACAATTGGCGCGGGCTCGGAAATTGGCGCTGGCGCGGGTGGGACAATTGGCGCTGGCGCGGAAATTGGCGCTGGCGCGATAGGAATTTCCGCAGGAATTGGCTGCGCCGTAGGATTTGTAGATCGAAGCCAAATCGCTCGCAAGACTTCAGTCAGAAGTTGGTCGTTTGGATTACGCGACAGAATTTCCAGTCCTTTTTCTACCAAAGTTTTGTCGCCAAGTTGATGACCAACATACGCAGCGACGAGACCATAATCAGCGAAATATTTTGAACCTTCACTCATCGTGAGAGAGTCTGCAGCAATAAAGCGTAGACGCTCTTCTGAACCGAGAATGTCAAGACTGTATTTAGTATCGATCATCTCTGGCCAGGTCATGAACAGACGGCGCAGTGACATCGCAGCGGAAACTTGAAGACCAGAAGCAACTTGACTGTTCACCAATCCTGCCACAGGAAGTGGATTCGAAGGAGCAATCAATGCACCAGATGTAAATGCCCGCTCGGCGGTGAGATAATACTTCCCACGCATTGACTGATCGCCAGATTGAAGCATTATATCAAGAGCTTCTTTTGTGCCCCCATCGAGTTGAGAGATCATCTGCCCGTGAGCCATGAGCAAATACGCATCGTCACCAGTCAGCTTTCGAACTTTTTTCGCTTGAGGTTTTGGCGAGTTAGTGGCAGATGATAGACCTGGATTTGAATCATCACTCTTTGGGGCATTTAGATCTTTCGGCGCATTTGACGCATCTGTAGTTCCAGATTGCTCCGTCGCTACAGAAGTTTGGGATTGAATGACCTCTTCACCATTTGATGACTTCGCAGTTCGAGAACCGAGCAATCGTTCTGTCTCGTCGATTGGTGTGGCAGGATTCATATCAAATCCATCGCGAATCTTTTGAATAACTGCACCAGTCGCTCGCAAAGAATCGATATCAACAGGAGTATCTTCTGCAACGATCTCTCCCTGCATTCGTTTGTATCTATTCCCAACCCCAGCCAAAACGCGGTCGTACGGAGTTTTGACTTGCGCAACTTGTTTGATTTCGCGCATTCCTTGACGCATTTCAATTGGTTGCTTCGGCGCTCCACTCGCAGTCGATGGAGTTTGAGAATCTAGTTTTGCGCCAGTTGCCATGGCACTCTCTGTGCCTTCTTCGCCTGTGAGATTGACGATCCCAGACAAATAAGAGCGTTGAAGTTTTTTACCATTCGCACGCCCTGAACGCAGATCCGCGCGCATCAGTGCGCTGCCATATACCCCATAGTTGAGCGATTCGATGAGATCAGTGCCTGGAACAGCAACAATACCAATGAATGGACTGGAGATTATTCGCAAAGGCCGTTGATCTGCAGTACGCATCATGGACAACGTAGTTGGTTGATACATCATCGAAAGATCATTGGTCGTTGAAGACTGACGTGTCAACAAATCCAATTCCATTCGAGAATTATTTACTGCAGATTGTGCTGTTGGTGTGAACAAAGCACTATCCCATCCTGCACGCGACGTTCCTGCAACTGCGCCGGATGCCGCGGTTGTGCCGATTCCAGATGCCACGAAATCTCTGCGATACGCCGTTGCACCAATTCCGGTCGCCACACTAAATCGATCGTTCATTGGGATCGCGGCGATGGATCTTGCGCTTGAAGTTGCTGCATTTGCGCGAAAGGCTTGTGTCGTCTCACCACCTGTTGCTCCACGAAAATCATCGGCAGCTGTATAGCCCACTGAACCTCGGAAACCACGTCCACCCGCAACATCGCCCGTGACCACGAGATTTCTTGATCGATAATCTTGCGTTGCTCGAGGAGCATTCGAGGAGGTGCCTTGTTGCAACGAGCGATCAAGCGCACCACCGTTTCCAACTTGCAAATTTCCATCGAGAGCGTTTTGCGCCAAGACAAGAGAAATGAACATCGCACTGAACATGCTTCAAGTGTACAACTCGCACCATGTTGAAGCGCATTTTTTCTTCGAAGCGCTCGATCAGTCCAATCCCGCTGACGATTGCGTTGGCGATTGTTGCGGGAAGCGTACTGATCGGCGTTTTCGGTATGCGACTGCAAGAACGCGATTATGGATCGTTGCTGCCACTTGCTGATATGGCAGATTCCGCACGACAGATTCAATTGCGAATGCAACTTGAAGCGATTCACCGTCCAACTGAATCACCAACGCCAACACGCGGCGAACTCGCCGATCTTGTCAGTTCAACGATCAAAAGCGAATGGCGACCGCCAGATCTTTCTGCGAAGGGATTCGTGCCAATTTTGGCGGGAAAAGCAATTCTCTTTGGAGATCAGGTTGGTATCACAATTCTGTATGAACGAGCGGGAGAGTCTGCTGATCGTTTCTTAGCGCTCTTCGTCACAAGCGATCACGGCCAGTTTGCATCCTTCGATGAATTCGGAAGAATTGAACCATTCTCAACAAATCGCTCGATCATTGAGCGCGATGATGAAACGGATCCTGATTCGAGTGCGACGCTTGTCTTCAGCGACGGCGATTTGCTTTTTCTTGCTCGAGCAGATGATGTCGCCACGCTGGACGAGATTCGAGGCGATCTCGGTGCTCCATAAAATCAAGTCGATGGCCGCTGGGCATACCGCTCGGCATGATGGCATGAGTGCTCTACTATCTCGATTCGAATGACCTCACCAGCTTTTATCACGACGCCGATTTATTACGTCAATGACCGGCCACATATCGGGCACGCATACACATCGACGATCTGCGATGTTTGGGCGCGCGCGAGCAGATTGGTCGGGCGCGACGTTTTCTTTCTGACTGGAACTGATGAGCATGGATCGAAAGTTGAAAAAAGCGCGACCGCACGCGGAATCTTGCCGCAAGCGCTTGCTGACGAAAATGCTGCAGAATTTCAGCGAGTTCTTGCGACATTTGGATTGACGAACGACGATTTCATTCGAACGACTCAATCACGACATATTGATCAGGTCCAAGAGTTTCTACGGCGACTGATGGCGACGGGCGATGTCTATCTAGGCACCTTCGAGGGATGGTACGACGAGGGACAAGAGGAGTATCACACAGAAAACAAAGCGCGCGAATTGAATTATCAAAGTGCCATCAGCGGAAAGGCGCTTATTCGTGCGACAGAACAGAATTATTATTTCAGACTCAGCGCATTTGCTGATCGGTTGGCGAAGCACTTTGCGGATCATCCGACTTTCGTTCGCCCCACAGAGCGTGCGAATGAAATGCTTGGTCGAATGCGAGAGGGATTGCAGGATGTCCCGATCACGCGTACGAATTTTTCTTGGGGCATTGCGATGCCAGATGCGCCTGGGCATGTTGTGTATGTATGGATTGATGCGTTGTTGAACTACATCACCGCGCTTGGGCTGGGTATGCCTCAAGCCGGCGGGCTGGGTTCGCCTCAAGCTAAACGCGCGAAATATTGGCCCGCCGATTATCACGTTGTCGGTAAAGAAATTCTCTGGTTCCACGCAGTCATTTGGCCCGCACTCTTGATGGCGCTCAAATTGCCACTTCCCAAGTGCGTTTATGCGCACTCATTCTGGATTGCCGACGGTAAAAAAATGAGCAAGACTCTCGGCAATTTCGTAGACCTTCCAACCATCGAGCGTTACACCGCAACGTATGGACTTGATGCATGGCGTTGGTACATGTCAACCCAAGGTCCTCTTGGCACAACGGATGCTGATTTCAATGGGAAACATTTCCATGAGACGTACACGAACGATTTAGTGAACACCGTCGGCAATTGTCCCAGCAGAGTTGGTGCGATGATCGGCAAATATTTCGGTGGCAAATTGCCCGCCGATGCACAGGCGGGAGGCGAGTGGCCGAGTCGATGCGATGCAGCAACTGCGAAATGGGAGCAATGCATGGAAGTCTTCGATCTTTCGGGGGCGGCGCGCTGTGCGATGGATCTCCTTCGACAAGTCGATGTCATGATCAATGACACTGAACCATTTAAGCTTGCGAAAGATCCAGCAAATACCCCTCGACTCTCATCGATTCTCAATCAGTGTGCGCAAACAGTGCGTATTGCCGGCGTAATGCTTGAACCATTCTTGCCTCAGCGAATGGAAGAGCTCGCCAAAGCTTTTGGCGGAATGCCTGGTAAAGATATAAATTGGTCCGCTCGGAAAAAATACGGCGCAATTTCAGATGGACACGCCATTGAAAAAGTTGCGCTGTTTCCTCGCGTTGATGCGACGGCGATCAGTCAGGCTGTCTGAACTATTCGCAATTCGATTTCTATCCTGTGATTCGCACGCTTACCGCGCACGACGACGTGGACGAATTCCGACAATCCCAGAAACCGCGAGAATCGCAAAGACTCCAGGCATCGGAACATAGCGAATGTCCACGCTCACTGCGTCAAGACTGATATTGTTCGTCTGACTATTGAAACCCAACTCAAAGCGTGTCGCTGGGAATGGCAATCCCTGAAGCATCCACCTGAAAGCACGAGTCTGTATTTGACCCTGCCCACCAGGCGCGGCTGTGTCTGATCGAAGTTCCATAAATCCAGGATTGATTGAAATGGTGTTTCCATTGTTATCTGAAATATCCAAGCGAACTGAATTTGTGTTGATGATCGTTCCGATTGTCGAAACATTCAAAATGACTTCATTCACCTGAGCAGTCAGTCCGGCATAGATTGAAATTGAAAGTGGATTACTCGCTCCATACAGATTGCCGGTACTTGTAATGAATGCGCCAGGGCCAAAGTTGAAGAGCGCTGCATTCGCTTCGGTTCCCGCATAATTTGTCAGATTCGGACCGCTAAATGGACTGGTGAAACTTTCCCATCCATAAAAATCTGAATCCGGTGATCCGCGCCATGGTGGCACAATCGGATTAATGAAGTCTGCAGAAGCAGGCGCCAGAATGAAAGATGAAAGCGCAAGCCCAGCAACACACAATAATTTTACATTGAACATATTTTTTACTTGCCAAAGCAAGTCCTTTTCTCTCAACCTCTACTGAACAAATCTGACATATGAATTATGTCCCCAGAGTTGAGAAAGTCAAAAGAAACCAAGCAAATTCCCGTAAAATGCGGCGCGTTTTTTAGTACGCCTTCGCCCAAATCACCCTTTGAGGGCTCAAAGCGCCAGTTATCACGCACTTTCCAGGCTCATTCCCAACTTCGAGCGGGATGCAGCGAACGGTCACACCAAGTCGATCTTTAATCTGCGCTTCAACTTTAGGGTCGCCACAGAAGTGTGCAAGTGCAAAACCACCATGAATTGGTGTTGGCACATTCTCTGCCACCTTGGGCGCAGAAAAATATTCTTCGAACTCTTTCGCATCATCAATCACTTTCGTATTTGCGATTCGAAAATCGTTTGCGCGTTTAAAAAGTCCATCTTGAATCTCTTGCAGAAGTGCAGAAATCCCCTGAATGAAATCGCCACGCTTGACAGCCAATTTTTCCTTATGCGGTTTATCACGCCGCGCCATAAAGACACTGTCAGCAGCCATATCGCGAGGACCAACTTCGACTCGCACAGGAACACCCTTCTTGATCCAATTCCATGCCTTATCGCCGCCGCGCATATCACGCTCATCAAGCTGCACTTGCACTGGTCGACCATCGAATGATTGTTTGCGAAGTTCATCTGCAAGCGAACGCGTCCAAGCTTGAATCGCCGCTGTATCTTCGGGCTTGTGAACGACGGGAATAATCACCACATGTGCGGGAGCCAACTTGGGCGGCAAGATCAAACCATCATCATCGGAGTGAGTCATAATCATCGCGCCGACAAGTCGAGTGCTGACTCCCCACGAAGTTGTCCAAGCAAACTGGCGTTCCCCCTGCGCATCCAAGAATTGAATCTCGCTTGACTTCGCAAAGTTCTGTCCCAAGAAATGGCTCGTTCCAGCTTGAAGCGCGCGGCGATCTTGCATCATCGCTTCAATGCAATACGTATCGACCGCTCCTGGGAATCGCTCGCCATCGGTCTTGCGACCTTGCAGAACAGGCATCGCCATCCAGCCCTCTGCGAAGTTGGCGTACACCTTGAGCATCTTCATCGTCTCTTCAACTGCTTCTTCACGGGTCGCATGAGCAGTGTGACCTTCTTGCCAAAGGAATTCTGTTGTTCGCAGAAAAAGTCGAGTCCTCATTTCCCACCGAACAACATTTGCCCATTGATTGATGAGCAACGGCAAATCGCGATAACTCTGAACCCACTTTGCGTATGTCGCGCCGATGATTGTTTCTGAAGTTGGGCGGACCACAAGTGGTTCCTCTAATTCTCCAGCAGGAACAAGCTTTCCATCGGGCCCCATTTCCAGTCTGTGATGGGTGACGACCGCACATTCCTTTGCAAATCCGTCAACATGCGCCGCTTCTTTTTCCAAGAACGACACAGGAATAAAAAGTGGGAAATATGCGTTGCTATGCCCAGTCTCTTTGAACATTCCATCCAAGACTCGCTGCATATTTTCCCAAATCGCATATCCCCAAGGCTTGATGACCATGCATCCACGAACCGCAGAATTTTCTGCAAGATCCGCAGCGCGAACTACTTGTTGATACCACTCAGAATAGTTTTCAGAACGCGTTGGAGTGATCGCCGTCGTTGGGTTTGCCATCACCCAAGCATAAGCGCAAGACGGACAAAGGGATGTTGCCGATCACGATTGCTTGATGCGTTGATTCATCATCTGCAACATCTCAGCTGCGGTTGCCTTGAGCGCACAACGAGATTGCTTGCGCGCAGAGCGAATTGCCTTTGCACGCAGCGCAAGAGCCCGCTTGGCTAATGCACGACCTTCTGCAGTGGTGCCTTCAATCTTGTCTGCGAGAAACGCGAGATCACGCGCGCGTCCAAGATTTTCCGCTGCGGATCGAAGTCGATTGCGAGCTGAATATTCTTTGCGACCGATGCACGCGCTCAAAACCGCCATCTGATCTGCGAGCCGCTGAAATTTCTTGCGCGTCTCATGCAAATCCAACTCTCCAAGTCCAAGCCACGCACGATGGGCCAAACCACGGGCGTTTTGCCATGTCTTGGAAAATTGCCCAGTCACACCATACCAATCCAGCGGTGCGCCCGAACAGAGTCGCATCGATCTCTGGGCAATGTCGACATATTTCAAGGCGTCTTCGATGCACTTGGGTGATGGCGCAAGGTGCGTCCCATGAGTTGCTCCATCGGGTGCTGTGGTCAACGGTTGACCACGCAGCGCGCAGAGTTCTTCAAGCAATGACGCCAGCGCATCGCGCTGTCGTGTTTCAGCCAAACTTGCTTTTGCACTACGAATTCCAACGCGCGATAAAATGCGCCCCTGAGGAAATCCAGGCTGAAGTAAATCACGCAGTGATTGCAATCGCTTTAAACCTCGTCGCGAACGGTGGACACCTGCGAGTCGCTCGTCCAGCGGAAGCAACTCGTTGGACGCCAAGACAATTCCATTTCGCACTGCCGAAAATTCTGCTGCGAGCACCGCACGCGCAGTCACGCGTGCTGGCTGAGAACAATCGAGTCGCAAGACGGCGCGATCAATTGTGGCAGTATCTGACGAATTGGAATTCGCGAGATTCTCTTGCGAATCGATCGGTGAGCCCTGCGATGAAGAATCACGAATCTTTCGCAAGCGATCAGCGGCCTTCAACGCTTCGCGAGGAAGAAGAGTTTCAGTCTCCCGGATGATCTTTAAATCCTGATTCATTCGACGACTCGCTCAAACTCTATTGTGCGGACTTCGGTTGATCCTTCGGCTGATCTAACACCGCTTGTGGCGTATTGCACGTTGGCGCATCAACTGGCACCAACCAGAATTGAAGCATCGTTGGATAGAAAGGTTGAGCGGTTGATCCGACGAAATGCACTGTGGCGATTTGGTAGATGCCTTGGGTTGGATAGACAACATCAACTTCTGCACGACCGCCTGACAATCGAACTTGCCGAACAGACCACACCATCGTGTCGCTCGCTGTCATTGGTCGCCCAATATCAAGTCTCTTTCCAACGCCTCTCCAAACTTGGACGGGGGTCGTCGGAGGCAAATTGAAAACCAACTCTTGCTCTGGTGAAGTTCGTTGATGGCTAAATTTCAGCGCATCAGCCATCAAGTTTGGCATCGGCTGCAAACTTGGATCTGCCTTTGGCGCTCCCGCATATTCCGGATATGTCATAGATGCAGCGCACCCTGACAGAAACAATGCGCTCACGAAAACTGCGGTCAGTGAAATTGCGTTCAGTAGATTATGTTTGCGCATCATCAATCCTCTCGTCGAATCGTCTGCGATTCGTTTCTCGTCCAACCGACGCGCATCACTTCTCTGCGCGTTGAACAAACCAATATTCCATATCGATCGGTGCCTGACGACCGAAAATCGTGACGAGCACCCGGACCTGGCCCTTGTCCGGGAATACTTCGTCGATCGTTCCTTCGTAGCCTTGGAAAGCACCTTCTTTGATGGTGACATTGTCGCCCTTGTGCAAATCCATTTTCAATTGCGGTGCTTCTTGCGCAGGTTTCGAATCGAACAACATCTTTTCGACTTCGACAACTGACATCGGAGTCGGACGACCAGCAGTACCGACGAAATCGCCAACACCAGTGGTCTCTTTAATTAAGAAGAACACATCCTGCGGAATGCGACCATCTGGTTCGAGGCGCATTTCAACGAAGACATATCCTGGATAAAGTTTAGTTTCGGTGACAGTTTGCTTGCCTTGCTTGCCGAGCACTTTCACCTTTTCGGTCGGAACCATAATTCGACCAACGAGCGATTCCATTCCTTCGATCTGAACCTTTCGCAGCAAAGTTCCGCGGACAGAATCTTCTTTATTGCTTGCAACACGAAGCACAAACCAATCCATTCCTTCGCGGAACATTGGCATATCGCCTTCGGCAATTGGCGCAATATCTCTTGGCTCCGCCGGAATCGTAATGCGAGTTGTCTCCACACCCATCACTCGAGCGGTTGTTGCAGGTCGCGCTTCGCCAGAGCGAATCGCTCGGAGATTTCGCGGGCCTGCAGGTTCGGCGACAACAACTTCAGCCTTGGACTTTCGTTTGGCTTTCGGCTTTACTTTGCCTTCAACTGGTGTCGCTTCATTCTCTTTGGAAGCGGAAGAATTGAGATCGTTTTCGTCAGATGTATTCATTTCAGATACCTGGCTCCAAAACACGAAGTTGCACGAAGAGGAAGAAGAATGCTTGGTCGAAGACAAAGCAGAACAACGCAATCACCACGCTTGTAAAAATCACGATGATTGTTGAACTTGTGATTTCTCGCCGTGTTGGCCAACTGACTTTCTTCATTTCGGTTTCCGTCGCAACCATAAAATCAACGCTCTTTACATTGCTTGCTGTCAGCATGTAGATGAACGGGCAGCACAATGCGACAAAGAGACCGCCGATTCCCCACGAAAGATAAATCGGGTTGATTCCCCAATTCACTGTTGCGAAGATGTCATGCAACCACCAACCACCAAGCATGGCGATCACTCCACCTGCTGTCGCTGATATCACACGAGTCCAATAGCCTTGTCCAAGCTTGTACATATCTTTAATGGTTCCGTTTCGAAATGAATCTGTCTGAATGATGCGAACTGGTCAATGCGTATCAACGCTCAATCGGGAAAACACGCCAAAAAACACGCCAAAAAACACGCCCAAAACACGCCGAGAGGGGATCGAACCCACGACCTGCGGATTTGGAATCCGCTGCTCTACCAGCTGAGCTATCGGCGTCTCGGCGAAAAGAAACCACGTTTATTTCCGCTTGATTTTGTG
>CAMBWI010000024.1 GCA_945871445.1 Singulisphaera sp. GP187
CCACTGTGAAGCGGCGCTTCCATGCCTTGGGCATAACAGCGCGGTGATCAAGGGAAAATGTCTGGCGACATGGTGGCTCATTGGCGACCGTCGCCATAGCTGCTCCGCAGCAAAAAAATCACGCTATTTGCCATCAATTCTGCAGAAAATTCACAAACGATTTGCATTTCACCCCCGCTCGGTTATCTTAACGATTGAAACCGACTCTTTACAGTGGACTTGTCGGGCGCTCGCCCGCGACACTTGAAAAGCGAATTCCTATCAATAGGAGGCGCCATGCCAAGACTCCTACATCGGTCACGACGTTCGATCACTCTATTCGCCATCGGGTTCTTATCATCAACCTGGGTCGCAGTCGCGGCATCGGCCACGAGTACTGCGGTGCTCGCAACGACTCCCACATCCACCGCCATAATCACCATCCGGATGGACATCACGACATCGCTCGGGTCGAGTTCGGATACCGACACTCAGACCGTGACTGTCACTGGTCCCGCGCAAATGGTGCTCTCGCCCAACTTACCGCCGTGGGCGATGTCCGACCTCACCCAACTCGACCTCGCGCTGGGCGGCGCCACTTACAGTTTCGACTTCTTTTGCATTCCGTTCTTTGGGTGCCAACACCTCGACCTCACGCTGTCGAACATGCGGATCACGCTTGTTTCGCCGACATCTTCGCCGGTGTCGACGACAGGTGGCGTGTTCTATCCAAATGGGCAGTATGCGGTCCATTCGGACTACGTCTTCAGCGGATTCACTAGCGGCGCGGGATCCTCGGATACGGTGAACCCTTCAGACTTCGGAGCTCGGTTGACCCCGTCGGGCTCGACCTTGACTCTGGATCAATGCCAGATCAGCGCACAAGTCGTCCAAATTCCGCCGGAGTCGCTCCCTTCAGGGGTCTCAGCAGTGACCCTCACCATCACTCCCAATCTCGCGAACACTCGTTTCACTGGCCCTTGGGCGCCGGACACGCACCCAGCGGATTTGAACGGGGACGGCGCCATCGACGGGATCGATCTTGCGACGATGCTGTCCGCTTGGGGGACTGCTGGTGCTGACATCAACGGCGATGGCACGACTGACGGTGTCGACTTTGCCACGCTGCTCTCTGCTTGGACGGGGTGACATCACTGCCGACGCGAACGGGCGATTCGCGAAGTGGGCGTTGCGTCGTGCGCCTCGGCGGTGTTCGCGTAACTCCTATCAATCAGAATCGAGAGATCGGTTGCATTCATAATGCCATCACCGTTGACATCACCGGGAAGTCCGCTCGAAATGTATTCAGACCAAGCCTCTCCAATTGTGTTGGTGGTTGAACTCAGACGAGTCAAACGCACAGCGTAAGACCGCCACAATTGCACGGAAAAATTCGCCTTCGATTGCAATTTACGCCATTTTGCATTTTTTGCTTGTCCCACAAACAAGAAACGCAGCCAATCTCTGTAGATGCGCCACTGCAACCGCATATTTCCGGCACGACAGATCGCTGTCGGATTCAACCTCGTCGTGATGCGCGTGTTGGGAATCGCTGTCGCCGTCACTACGCTTACCTCTACCGCCGCAGGACAGTCTTTCGTGAACTGGGAATCTCCGCAGGTGCACCCGCTTGCAACAACTCCTTCCGGCGGACGCGTGCTCGCAGTGAACACAGCCGACAGCACACTCGAAGTATTTGACGCGACTAGCGCAAATGGCATCCCACAATTTATTGGATCGATCTCGGTCGGCCTTGATCCCGTGTCGGTGCGCCCACGCACAGAGACTGAAGTGTGGGTCGCAAATCTGATGAGTGACTCGATCAGCATCATTGATCTCACTTCGATGCGAGTGGTGCGTACGGTGACAGTCGGAGATGAGCCGTGCGATATCGCTTTTGCGGGATCGCCGCAACGCGCGTTCATCACGCTCTCACAGCGAAACCAAGTGCTCGTGCTGGATCCGAACAATCCAACTGCGGCTGGCACCGCGATCACGCTCGCTGCAGAAGATCCCCGTGAACTCGCAACGAGTCCCGATGGATCCAAGGTGTACGCCGCGATCTTCGAATCAGGGAACCACTCGGTGATCATCCCGCGTGCTCAAGTGACCGCCGCGCCGGGTCCTTACGGCGGGCAGAATCCGCCGCCCAACTCGGGCAATCAGTTCAGCCCGCCACGAGCTGCGGGACAACCAACTGCGCCGCGCGTCGCACATATGGCTCGCAAGAACTCCGCGGGTCAGTGGCTTGACGGCAACGGTCGCAACTGGAGTTCGCTGATTACTTGGGATGTGGTCGACCACGATGTGGCCATCATCGATGCGAACACACTCGCGGTTTCATACGCCGATGGAATGATGACGACCGTGGCGGGGATCGCAGTGCGACCCGACGGAAGAGTCACGGTGATTGGCACCGAGGCGAAGAATGAGATTCGCTTTGAGCCCAACCTCAATGGCAAGTTCATTCGATCAATGATCGGTTCGTTTCCAGCGTCATCGCCAGCCTCGGTGCAAATTGCCGACATCAACCCACACCTGACCTACGCCACCGCAAACATCCCCGTGATGCAGCGACTGCAATCGATCGGTGACCCTCGCGCGGTGGTTTGGAATTCAGCGGGGACGCGCGCCTACGCCTGTGGCATTGGGTCGGACATCGTGATTGCGACCGATGCATCTGGCGCGCGACTTGCGACCTACACAGTTGGCGAAGGGCCAACCGGTCTTGCGCTTTCGATCGACGGTACGAAGCTCTACACGCTCAATCGTTTCGGAGCGTCGCTCTCGACCACCGATCTCACTTCGGGCGCAGAACTCGCGCGCACCGCATTTCACGACGCAACGCCTTCAACCATCCGCGATGGCCGGAGATTTTTCTTCGACACACATCTGACGAGCGGACTGGGACAAGCATCGTGCGCTTCTTGCCATGTCGATACACGCACCGACCATCTCGCGTGGGACTTAGGCGATCCCTCGGGTGCGATGACATCATTCACAGGCACATGCGTCGATAGCGTCTCGTGTGTTGACTGGCATCCATTACGTGGTCCAGTCGTCACGCAAACGATGCAGGGCATCATCGGCAACGAACCATTCCACTGGCGCGGCGAGAAACCGGGACTCGAAGACTTCAACTCTGCGTACACAAATCTGCAAGGCGCCGACGCACAACTGACGACATCCCAGATGGCATCTCTTAAGTCGTATGTGGCCACGATCACTTTCCCGCCAAACCCAAATCGCCTGATCGACGGTGCGCTGTCGACGGCGGTGTCCACCAGCATCGGTGTTGGTAATGCGGCCGCCGGCAAAACGACCTTCGACACATTCGCAATCCTGCCCAACGCACCTGGCGGAAACACGCGATGCGTGGACTGCCATCCCGGATCATCTGGCACCAGTCTGGAAATCGGTATCCCGCTTGGTCCAGTCCAACAAAATCGCAAGATGGCGCAACTTCGCAACATCCACGAAAAAACCGGCGCGAACTTGGATATCACAACCGCGACCAAGGGCTTCGGCTTCAACCACGATGCGGAGTTTGCGACGCTGGCTGATTTGTTCGACGTCGGTTTTGCGTGGGGAATTGGAACGACGGCCTTGACGCGTCGGAGCAATGTTGAGGCGTACTTACTGAGTTTTTCAACTGACACGCACGCTGGTGTTGGCGCACAAACAAATGCTTCCAACGGCGGAGGTTCGGGAGACAATGCCGCACGAATTTCGCAGTTCGTGCAACTGGCAGGAACAGGTCAAGTTGGATTGATTGTGAAGGGACGAGTGAATGGTGTCGCGCGCGGATTTGCGTTCGTTGCCGGTTCGTTCCAATCAGACCGCACAAGTGAAGTTCTCTCGCCAAGCGCGCTCCTTGCTTCGGCGACTGTCGGCAGTGAACTTGCCTACACGCTCGTGCCTACTGCAAGCGCGACTCGACTTGGCATTGATCGTGATCTCGATGGATTTTTCGACCGCGATGAAATCGACGCGGGCAGCGATCCTGCTGACTCCGCCAGCACTCCGTCGCAGTGCAGTGCAGACATCGCTCCCAAGGGTGGCAATGGAATCATCAACGCTGAAGACCTCACGACGATGCTCGCGCAGTGGGGATTCGCTGGCTCCGGCGACATCAATGGCAGTGGCACCACCGACGCTGGAGATCTTGCGGTTCTTCTGGCTCAGTGGGGAACTTGTCAATGACTCTCCACTATCACAGTGGGATCGCGAGCAGTGCATTCTGCGATGCGCCGTTGATCACTTTGTAGATCGAAGAGATTGCGCACGAGCGTGAATACTTTATTCGATGATTGATATGACCTCGCTTTTCCACTGTCGCAGGCGAGCGATAGGCAAGACTCATTTGGCCTATGTTCCCATCTAGCGGAAATAAATAGCAGACTTAGAGGTGCACAATGTCCGGCTTCGGACCGCGCCCTGCAGCCCAGAGATAAACTTGGCGCATTTTTATCGCAATCTGGTCTGCGCTGAAAGCCTGATTAGCCCACACGCGCCCCCTCTGTCCCATCCCGATTCGTTCTTCGGCCGGCAACGAAAGTGCCACACGCATAGTGTTGATCAATTGGGTCTGATCAAGATCAATCCACCAGCCACAATTATTATCACGTAGCCCCTTCCAAGGCGCATTCGTCGTAGTGATAACTGGGGTTTCTTGTGCCAGCGCCTCAACCACGACCCAACCAAAATTTTCTGCGTGGGTTGGCAGAACGAAAAGATCCGCATCACGATAGAGTTTCTGTTTAGCGGCACCAAACACTTCGCCCACAAAACGCACCCTCGGTAAATTCAATTTCTTTACCAGTTGCTTAAGTTCTGCCTCATGGCCATGTTCGTCAATACCCGCAATGACAACTTCCCACCCAGGGAAGTCACCATGCAGTGCGCTCCATGACTTCAGCAAGTAGCCGGCACCTTTTTTTGGATGAATACGACTGAGAAACAGCACTGAACGCAAAGGATTTTCGGTGCGCAAAGCCAGAGCTGGCAAGATAAACCCGTTAGGAACGATAGCAATCGGGTTTGTCAGGCCTATGTGACGGAAATGTTGCGCCTCCATCTCGGCCGTGGCTCGCAAGGCGTGGGCACCTTTCAGATGGGCGTTTTCGTAAGCGAACCACGCAATGTGCTTCTTCCAAGCAGAGTTTCTGCGAGCCCAAGGATCCAGCATCCCTCTCGGTGTGACTAAATAGGGCGTACCTGTCTTTCGCGCATAACGTAGGTTGGCTACAGAGGAATATGCCCACAGGCCCTGCACATCAATCAGTTCAGGAGTCAGTGAAGTGATGCCCTGACTCATATCAGGTGCAAATTGCCAAACCTTCGGCCCCTTCACTGCAAAGGCGTGTACTCGAGGCCCCCAAGTTTGCGCGGCATTGGGGTTGGCAGGATCCAGCGTTCCCATCACGTGCATCTCCATGCCCGGCAGAGAATCGATACTGTTCGCGAGCCCTGGTACCGACACGGAAAGACCCCCTGCTGCGGGCGATAGTTTCGAAGCCAGCAATAGAACGCGAAGCGATTTCGTGCCTTTATCTAAAGAAGGCTGGTTCGTCACTCGTGATTCCCTCTGAAACTTGGGATTGATAGTGTAGTGATAGAACTTCGTTTTTCCAGTATCGCAAACAAGTCCACGACAAGTCCACTGCGAATCGGCGTTTCCATGCGTTCAGCATAACAGCGCGGTTCTCGTATGTGAATTCATGGTGACATTTCGTTCGAATTGGTTGGCAATTGATATCTGTTCGAGTATCGGTTGCTTTTCGTTCCCATCGGTCGCCCTCGATAGGTGCAACGAAGGAATTGATATGACTTCGCTTTTCCACTGTCGCGGGCGAGTGTGTGGCAAATCCACTTGCGCGCACGGCGCAGTGGTAGCTCTTGCAAAAATTGTTGGCGTTCATAAGACCCGATTGCAAATTGCGGACTTCAAGCGATAGACTCCGCCTCCCATGAGCACGATCGGTCTCTATCTTCCTGTTGTCCTAGTCATCGCAATGGCCGCAGGCTTTGCGATTCTCAACATCGTGGTCAGTTCGCTGCTTGGGCCGAAAGTCGAAACCGCCGTCAAAGGACTTGCTTATGAATCTGGAATGGATGCCATCGGCACCACCAAAAAGCGTTTCAATATTCGCTTCTATGTGATGGCGATGACATTTCTTGTCTTCGATGTTGAAATCGTCTTCCTCTATCCGTGGGCAGTTTCATTCGCTCAATTGCAACCGCGCAGTCCCGAAGCATTTCTCTTCTTCGCGCGGATTGCATTCTTCGTCGGCACAAGTGTGATCGCATATATCTATGCGTGGCGCAAAGGTGTCTTTCGCTGGGATTGATTTCGCCGCTCTCTGAAAATATAGACCAGTGCGAATCGGGCGAGAGGCGCTCGCCGGCGCATGATGCACAGGATTTGTTGTTGGCTTGACGGGCGTTGAAGGCAGTGCGCTGATGACGCCAATCTTGCTTCTTATTTTTGGAGTCACGCCACAAACCGCCTGCATGAACTGCTCTTTGATAAAGAACCTATTTATTTCAAAAAAATGGCTTAAAAACTTGTCGATTATTGAATACAAAATTTGCAATTCGCAAATTGAGGCGCATATTTCCCAAGTCCCTACATTTCATTTGTTTATCGCTCCCTGAAACCCCTTTTCCCTAGAAGGATCTTCCAATGAAACACTCTGTTCTCAAGCGGTCTGCCGTTGCGGTCTATCTATTTCCATGCGTTGGTTTTATTACCGTTGGTGCAAACGCAGGATATGGCGTTGCTGAAGTTACAGGAGCCTTTCAGTTGCCAGGTGCTTCCTCTACTAGCTTTTTATCAGCAGTGGGCGCTGCGTGGAATCAACGCATTGAAGGGTATGACTTTGGCAATATAAACACCCTGACTAGCGAAAGCCTTCTATTGCAAAACTTTTACTTTGAAAATTACGCCTACAACGGCGATGGCGGTAACAACTGGCTGAGTGACTCGTCAACCGCTAGTATTGACATTTTGATCACAGGGGTCGGGACGCAAATTGAGACTCCACTTGTCCTGAATCAGACTTCCACCAACGGCAACAACCGCTATTGGCAGCTTGCTTCACCGAGCCAAAACACCAATTTGGCCGCTGGTCTTGCGAACGGTTCGTACTCGATCTCGTTCAATGTTAAGTACACCTACAACATCTGGGACGGATCATCTGCATCCGTCGGTACTGCATCGACTGGTGCAAGCACTGCCACTTTCACCGTTGTTCCCGCCCCAGGCGCCATCGCCTTGATCGGCTTGGCTGGCTTGGTGGCACGCCGTCGTAGGGCATAAGTCACTTCGGATTTCACTTTGATTTGAATTCAAACCCCGGTGCAAGTAAGCCTTGCATCGGGGTTATTGTTTTGCGACTTGATCCCCGACATTTGAAAAGCGCGGTTCGTTCAATATCAATACAAGTCGGTGACACGCCTCGCACTTTCTAAACCAAGTGGCCAGGCATGGCACTGTCTTTCGCCGTCTTTCGCCGTCTTTCGCCGTCTTTCGCACAGGGCGCAGCGATCACTACTTCGAATCGATGTTTGCTGGGCGGCCAATCGGATTTGGATTGGGATTGAAAAAAGAAGTTTAGCAACTTGCGCCAACGAATCCTGCGCGAACATCTGCAAACACTTTACTTCTGCGAAATGCGATACACCCCTGCTGGACCTTTACGCGCAATCTCCAACCAATTTCCAGCGCGGGTTGTGATGACTGCACTTCCATCCGACACTTGCGTAATCGCCGGAAGTGGCGCATCAACTGGCCACGCGATTCGAAGAGGTTCGTCGCCAGATGCGTGAATTGTCGCCAGCACAATTTTTCCATCTGACCACATCAAATCAATCGAGACTCCGCCGCGCGCGCGAAGTCCCCGAACGGCGCCACGCGACCACTCCTTTGGCAATGCAGGCAGAAGTTCGATCACATGACCACGATCACCACCGCTGACTGCGCCGCCAACTTCTCGATGCGACTGCACGAGCATCTCTGCAATACCAGCAGCTCCACCGAAGTTGCCATCGATCTGAAATGGTGGATGATTATCAAACAAGTTTGGCAGCGTGCTCTTACCAAGCAACATCTGCACGTGATGCAACGCTTGCTCGCCATCTTTCAATCGCGCAAACATAATCACAAGCCACGCGCGACTCCATCCCGTGTGACCTCCGCCATTTGCCAATCGAAAGTCCAGCGATTTGCGCGCCGCGGCCATCAACTCTGGCGTCTCTTCGATCGTGATCTGATGTCCAGGATGCACGCCGAATAAATGACTCATATGACGATGGCCGGGCTCGTTTTCTTCCCACGGATCCGCCCATTCCATAATGCGACCATCCGCTGCGATCTTTGGCGGCTTCAACTTGTTGATCGCGATGCGAACTCGCGCAACGACAGCATCGTCCTTTACAGGATCGTTGGGTACCGCGGCACAAATCGCATCTGCTTCTTCGATCAAGTTTGTGAAGACATCACGAATGATCATCTGATCCATCGTGTTTCCCATTCCAGAATCTGCAGTCCCGCCACCAGGCAGACGAAAACTATTTTCGGGCGAAGAACTTGGGCCACCCACAAGCATTCCGCTTTCAGGATCAGTCACGAGATAATCCAAATAAAACTCTGCTGCGCCGCGCAGAAGTGGAAACGCGTGCTGTCGAAGAAACACAGGATCGCGACCGTAATCCCAATGATCATGCACTGTCTGCGTCATCCATCCACCACCGTGCGGCCAAAGCGCCCACACAGTTTCTTTTCCAGCTGGCACTGTCCAACACCATGCATCCGAAACATGATGCGCCATCCAACCATTCGCGCCATACATTCGCTTGGCAGTTTCACCGCCGTCAAAGGCAAGTCGCTCGACATATTCCACAACTGGCGGAACCGTCGGCGCGATGTTCAACACTTCGGCGGGCCAATAGTTCATTTGCAAATTGATGTTGATATGAAAGTCCGCATTCCACGGCGCGCGCAAATCCTTGCACCAAATCCCCTGCAAATTTGCAGGCAGTCCATCTGCTCTGCTTGATGACATCAACAATGCGCGTGCATATTGAAGATAAAGCGTGACAAGTCCAGGATCGGATTCGCCGCTTGCAACTTTGCGCAGTCTTTCGTCTGTTGGCAGCGCAGCGGCTTGGACATTTGGCGGGCCGAGCTCAAGATCGAATCGATCGAAGACTTCACGCCATACACGCTCGTGATCCCACAACATATCGCTGCGATTCTTTGGAAGTGCCGCAAAGAATTGCGCGAGGAGCTTCTGCGGATCAGGTCGATCGACTTTCTTGCCAGTACGTAGCGCTTGAAATGCTGCCACACGATCCGCGCCAACATATGGAAAGTCCGTCGCTGCGAGTACAAAAATATTTACAGCATTGGATGCGCGCACAACAATCCCAGAGCCATCGGTGGCCAGCGATCCGCCTTCGATTTCAATCACGATGTCTGCTGCAAATTGAACGCCATCTCCAGCAGTTGATTCGGTCGCACCACGCAAATGAATGATTGCCCGTGTGTCGAGAATCTCACTGGTGATCGAGAGCGGACAACCATCGCACGAAGGTTGTCGATCGAGAGAAATCTTCAAGAAAATGCCTTCAATTTCTTCGGATTGTTGGCGGACGACCAGCGCGTTAGTTGCGTGCGATGCGAAGACCGTGCGCATCACGCGGTAGCCACGTTCGATCCACGATGTCACACTCACGCCAGTGTTCAGATCAAGGCCGCGACGATATTCCGTTGCGTCAACGGGAAGAGGAGATTCGATTCGTAAATCACCAAGCGTTTGATATGAATCATCGATTGTTGCGGCGAGAATCTTTTCTGCAGCCATCACTTGTGCGGCGATGACTTTCCCATCGAAAAACATTTCGCGAATCTGCTCTAACGATCCCGCCGAATCTGGCACTGGACGACTGCTCTGCCTTCCCTCCCACACCGAATCTTCATTCAGTTGAATGCGCTCTTCGCGAACGCCGCCGAAAATCATTGCGCCAAGTCGGCCATTTCCAACTGGCAATGCCTCATTCCAATTCGTTGCTGGTTGTTGATACCAAAGCACAAGTCCCGGCGGTGCAACATCTGTCGATGGCGCAATCGTGCAGCGCGGCGGTGCTTGCTTTGGGAGATTCGCTGTCTCGACTTGCGCGACTGCAATGAGAGACGCAATCACTGTTGCAGTGATCACCATGTGTTCACTCCGACTTTGTGGCCTTCAATGTGACATCGAGAGTCAATTCTTCAGCGCCGCGTTTGAGTTTGATTTTCACAACATCGCCGGGCTTTTGTTCGCGAAGTCGTTCCATCATCTCTGCAGGGCCTGTCAATTGGGTTTCGTTCCAACCGATCAAGAGATCGCCAACTTGAATTCCAGCTTCAGATGCGCTGGTCTCCGCACTGACTCCTTCAACCTTGACTCCTTCAGATCCATCCCCGCCATATCCAGGCATCACTCCAAGTCGAACTTTCGCTCCAGTGCGTCTGCCAGCAGTTGCTACGCCATCGGTCGAAGTGAATTCCAATTTCTCCGCACGAGATGCGAGCATCTTGACCAAAGTATCTGTCAACTGAATCACTTTCGCTGCGCCTTGTGGGTTGACTGTGTATCCACGGTCAGTTGGTTTGTGATAATCAGAATGTGTTCCAGTATAAAGAAACAGCACAGGAATCCCTGCGCGATAGAAACTTGCGTGATCGCTTGGACCGCGCCCTGAGGGATCTGCGTTGACAGTCAATCCACTTGATTCAAAGATCGGACGCAAGTGTGACATGAAATCCTTTGCCGTTCCTGTTCCAGCGATAGCGACTTCATCATTGCTCATTCGACCAACCATGTCCAGATTGATCATCGCTTGTACTTGATCAACTTTTAATGTTGGATGCTTCGTCCAGAAGTCGCTTCCATCAAGCCCGACTTCTTCAGCGCTAAATGCCATAAATAAGATCGATCGCATTTCGTCAGGTGCATCGTCGGAGCGGTAATACTCGGCCATCTGTTTCATCAAGCACAACAGCGCAGATGTCCCAGATGCATTGTCGTCTGCTCCTGGATGCAGAACTCCACGATTGGAAGGATCTGCGCCGTAATAGCCAAATCCAACATGGTCGTAATGCGCGCCAACGATCACCCATTGATCCGCAAGCGAACCTTTGCCGCGCAAGACTGCGCCAATGTTGTCAGTTTGAATTGCGCCACTTGATAAATGTGTTTCAACAGATACAACGACCGAGTCGCTCAGGTTCAATGGCTTGAGAGATTCTTTTGCAGAAAGATTGTCAGCAAGTTTTCGCAGGTCCATCAGAGATCTATTCTGCGGATCTGCGGCCTTCACAAGTTCGTCTGCTGCTTCCGCAGATAATTGAATCACTGGCACATCAAGTCGCGCGCCAAACCGACTGGTCTCGCTGTTTTCAAGAGTTTGTCGACCATCGCGCGCGCCTGGAGGATTGACCATAATGATTGCAAGTGGTTTTCGTGCAATGATCGCTTCCATCTTTGGAGCAACCGCGGCGGATGGACTGAAACGCCGATCAGCCCAGAGACTTCGACCTTCGGAATCCAACGGTTCATAGCGCATAAACATCACAACGCGACCAGAAAAATCTTCCAACGAATCGCCGAATGATGTGTAGCCATCTTTTCCTTCGGAGATTGCGTATCCAGCGAATGTCAACGGCCCAGAAACTTTTCCAGAGGCGCTGTTGCCGAGCACCGAGTAGCCGTCGCCGCGCTTCAATTCGATGGCTGATTGCGATGATTTCGACGAGTCCGCCCATTGAACCTGCGAACTGATCCACTTTGGTCCTCCGCCGGACAACTCGAATGGTTGTCGCCAATGTGTCCACTCTGGATGATTTGATGTTGATGATGGTGGCGGAGTCGCACCTTCGATCGATGCTTCAACTGCGACTGAATCTCGCTTCGTCAACTCATCTGTTGTTGGTGCTGGAAATGCAGGCTCGAGTCCTGACTGCTTGAAATAGAATTCGATGTATTCACCGGCAAGCATGCTGCCGCGCGAAGCTGGAACGCGGCCTTCAAAGAATGGATTCGAAAGGGTCAGCACATGCTGATACCAATCAATCGCGACTGGACCAAGTTCTTCGAAAATTCCTCGCAGGTCGATATCGGTATGACCTTCGGTGTTCTTCGGCTGGAATGAATATGGATCGATTCGCCCTTCGATGACACGCGTTTTGGTTTCGCTTTCGGATTGCGCGGGTTCGGCCGATGTGGGCGCTGGTTCGGGCGCTGCGGTTGCAGTGGGCGCATCGGATTCGGGCGTCGCATCCTGCGGCAGTGAGTGAGAAATTCCAGTGACCAGCAATGCGGCGAAAATCGCCGTCGCTCGCAGTTGGACCCGATTCAGTGAGTGCATCATTGGGTGCACTATAGGTTCTGTCGCCACTTCAAATCACGACAGTGGCGCCGCGGACATCCCGCGGAGAGACCAAATTTAAAATAAAAGTAACTCGCAATTCAGAAATCTGTAATGGGGCCGCGGGGTGAACCGCAGAAAGGAGAGCTTCGCTCGCTGAAAACTTATCAAAGACTTTAAAAAGCAAATCAAACTTGCCTCTGATCATTCTACTCAAAATGTCATCGTGTTACGAACTCGCTAAAATCCATTCTCATTGCAACACCGACGCGTCAACAAGTGCTGGCACGACCAATCCAAACGCGGGCTGAATGATCTCGATGTTTCGCGAGCGAAGTTCGCTTGATCGATCTGCGCCAAGCAATGCATCCATTGAGATCGCATGCCCAAGAAAAGATGGGCACGCGGCAGCAGCGAAACATGCGCCTGGTCGAAACATCGTCATTGTGTTTTTACGAACATCAGAAACACCAAGTCCTGGCCCGAGTTTTCCAAACTTTGCAAATGACTCCCAGCAACCTTTTATGGGATCGGTTGCTGAAGGCTGAAATGTCGAAAGCGAGACAACCGCGTTTGCTCCCTTGATCTTTGCATCCAACTCCTTCGCATCAACAGGATCGCCGGAGATTTCGAACTGCCCATATCCCGTGGCAATGTCTGCGCCAAATCCAATCAATGAAAGTTCAAAGAGAAGATCAAGAAGGAACTCAGTTGCTTTTTTGTCGACGGATCGAAAATAAAGCGAAAGGGTTTTCATTTCATCAGGCAGCGTGAATCCAGAACGTGAAAAGAATCCGCCATCCTCAAGCACTCCAACCGATTCACGCGACAGCGTGTTATGGCGACTCGCAGTCTGAAGCTGTGGATCGCCCACAAACGATTCAATCGCTGGCGCACGCCCTCTGCACAGTGCATGAAAATCCAGTAAATGAAGCCATTTTGCACGCTGTAGAACTGCTGGATCCATACCCGCCGGCAGATCTTGAAGGCGCAGTGCAAGCGGGATCGGCATCAAGTCTCCCGGAAACGCATCAGACAAAACAAATGGTGGTTCCCCTGCTCGCATTGGGTCAATCAATCTTTCGCGCAACACATCGACTCCCAAACACCGCACGCAAGTTGTGCAAAGCGCACCACCAAGTGTGTCCGCTTGCCACGGAGTACGCCACGGCGACTTCGGCAGAATTTTGATGCAATTGATTTTCACGCGGAGCGCATTCTCGTGCGTTCGCTCTTTTTGAAATCGCCGCAGTGAATCTTGATCTGTCCATAACCCTTTCCAGTACCTGCGCCAATTCCCATCTGCTCCATCTCCCACAATCCGTGATCGACAACTTCAAGCATCGCTTCGATGCCCTTCACTTTTCCACCTTGTGGATCTTTATATTCAAACGCTCCATCGATATCGAATTCCTGCATCGCAATTTCGAGCGCAAACTTTGCTCCCGTTGCAACTCGCTCGACTGTGCGAGGAACCTGCGCTACGCCTGTCAAACGATTATTGACGGTTTCTGTTTTATTTTCAATCATAAATTCGCTCATCATGTGCGCATCACGAATGATGATGCGTGTTGGTCCAAGATTGTGAGCGGGATTCATATGTGGTCCAAAGATGAGACAGATCGGACAGTCTGCGCGCGAACATCCGCACGGCTCGCCGAGTTTTTTCCCATCTCTTCCAAGGCGCTTTTCCAGCCCAGATCGAATGCGTCCCTTGATGGAAGATCCTGGAATATATGGCTTGCCCGTCGTTGGTTCTTTGATGCATGTCAGATCGGTCCCGCCGATTTGCAGCACGTCTTCCGATCCGCCGATACGCATACCAGAGAGAAGTTCGATTTCGCCCTTGAGGATGTAGTGATTGACTTTCTTCATGACTTAGTTCTTCTCTTTCTTAAAGTGTGCTTGACCGAATCCGATGAGAGCCTCGAAGTGAGGCAGAAATCCTTGAACAAAATCCTTTGGCGATTTGATTGCTGCAACATTGCTGCGAATAAAGTCGTGAAAGAGTTCTGGAATCTTTGGTGATGGTTGCTTGCTCACTCCTTCTGCGGCGGAGATATCAAGTTTCTTGACCAAGGGCAAGACACTCAGCCAATCGATGTCTGTTGTTTTCAATTTCGATTCGATTGCACGGCAGTGATTCAGATATCGCCGCACTTGGTGAATACTCAGACCGCCAGTGCCACACATGGCCTGCACAAGTGGCTCGACCTTCTCCCGCGAGACATATTCGATCTTCAAATTTCCATTTGCGTCAAAATATCCTTCTTTGAGATACTCCTTCCAAGTGAAGGCGACGCGTTGTTGTGCCGTTGATGCAACGGGCGTTGGCGCAGCCCGAAACCCACCGCCCTGCGCAGGTGGTCGTCCGAATTTGTTTCCGAATTTGCTCATTGGTCATCTCCTAAATTTCCGCTGCGTGTTGCGAGCAGTGCGTAACAAATAACCGCTGTAATTCGTGCCGAATCCACACTGAATGACTTGACCACTTGATCGATCCACGCGCGCGCTGGACCTTTTCGCGGCCAATTGTGCTCCACATGATACGCAAGTTTATGTGTTGAAGTGGATGGGTGCACATCCATCATTTCAAGAATTGCATGCAGCCAGCATCGTTGAATAAATCCTGCGCCAATCCAATCAACTAGTTGTTTGCACTCACCGACAATCCGAGTGTGATCAGACCACTTCCAAAGAGCACCAAGCATTGCGAACTGATTCTTTGGCGCGCGAGCATTTCTTGCGCAGTGCGTCTTTGCCCGAGCAAGCAATTCTTCTGCTTCATCTACTGCGAGATGAAATGGATATCGAGGATTGACAATCGAAAGCCCAGCACTGATTGTCAGAGTATGCCGCGATGTTGAACTACTTGGTTCAGAACTGAAGTCGCCCTTGAACAGCGAATGTATGTGTCTTGCAAAGTCAATCATGAGATCCCAAGGGCCAACGGCAAGAAGATCATCACCGCCAGAGAAGACGGTATAGATGTTTGACCATGGCGAATGTTGCTTGCACAGTTCGGCCTCGAGAGTCTCTGCGAAAAAGCTGTCGACCGCCGAACTGAGTTTTCGCAGAGAGGCCCCGCCCCCTGCTTCGACTGCAGCGCAAGCCGCTACTGCGAAAGCATCCACATCAACTTTCAACACTCCAAGCATCGCTGCACCGCGCGAAGCGCGTGCGATTTCGGCGAAACTGATCGGATTTCCCGCATTATCCCGAGGAATATGACGCGCAAGGGTTCGGCGATGAAAGAGAGTTCCGTGAATGTTTGCCGGCTGAGAATCTGGCGCAACGAGATTGCTGCATGAAAGCAAGATGGGTGTCGGTCGTGGCACATTCTGACCAAGACGAACACGCAAGCCAATACATTTCAAACAGGAATTATCAGGCTCGCCATCATCACGATCAATCGTGAGCCACTTGACATTGACAAGATCGCGCCCGAATTGCGAATCAAGTTCAGCTTCGTTCATTGCATCCCACGGTTTGTCCACGACCAGTGATCCAGCATTCCACGATTCCGATGTTCCGCAGGGTGCGTACGAGCGTAACTTTGATCGTTGAAGTACGCGCTCTGCAAGTCGCATCGTCGAAGCGAACGTGCCCGAAGATTCTTGGATTGCAAACGCAAGTCGAAGGCGACCATTCGTTTCATTTATGAGGCAAGACTCGATGTCGCTCAGAGCCAATTGCACTGCTTCGATTGATTCTGGAGTAAGAGAAGTTGCGTCGATCGCTAACTTCGCTGCAGCGCAGAAAAGCAATTTCTCTCTTGACAACCCCGCTGCATCAAGCAGTCTGACTGCGACACATTCGGCGAGAATCTGCATACGGAACGACCGATGACGAAGCGACAGCGCTTGATCACCCCCTCCGTCGATCGTGTCGAAGAGAAATTGTTTCATGCCACTGATGGATGCAAGAATGATCATGGAGAATGTGGGGAAAAGAGCCCCATCCCAAAATGAGCGTGAATGCCGATGGAAATTGGACCTTCGACCAAAGTTGGAAACTCGATGCAAAATGCGCCAGTGGGTCGGCGAGCGCCATCGTCCCCAAGTTTGGCGCGTGTACGCACGAAATCGTTCGGTTTCCAACGACCAGCAACTTTGAAAGGACCATTCAATGACAGAGGCGTGACGATCGCTTGGTCAATTTTTTCACTGGCAATATCTGGACGAACCGCAATGAGTTGCGCTCGCAAGTCCTCCACGAGAAATGCGACGCGTGAATTCCAATCTGCCAAGTCGACTCGACTCGGCCCGCGTGTCTTCGCGTGTCGCGTTGCGATGTATGGAGTTGCAGAGACCCATATCTTCGATGAATGAGTCAGACTCATTTTGTTTTCACTTTGTGCGCCTTGCCCCATGAACTGCATACGCACAACGCGAATTGAGTGTGCGCGATTCTCTCGACTATGCAGTCGAATCTCTCGAAGCATCTCAATCGCTTGCATTTCATCAGCAGAGAATCCCGAACGACAAAACAAAGTCAACTGATCAATTCTGCCATCGCCATTTTCATCTGTCGGCAGAAAATATGCGTGCGAATGTCCAGTGCGTGGATCGCCCTGTGCGTCTTTGCCCGTGAGAACAGATTCCAAATTGATAGGTTGCTCGCCAGATTTATGTCGCCCGAGATAATCCCACTCATGGCCATATTGTGCTTGGCCTCTGACATTCACCAGACAAGAAATGAGTGCGCGTCGCGATGCCTCTGCAACAAGAATCGTGTCTGTGACAAAGGCAGGCGGAGTGGAATCGAGAGCAAAACGAACAACTTTGGAAATCAGTGAAGATCCTGCTTGATTTGGTCGTGTTTCGATTTGCAGTTGAAGAGTTTCCATGCGAGCACTCCGCGAAAGCTTGCACAGTGAAGTGCTCGAATTCAGAATGCGAAAGGTACCCAAAAAATCCTCTCTCCCTTCCTATACTCAACAAACCAATGTCCATGCTCGAAACTCCCCGTACAAACTCCAGTCCCGCAATCCACAATCGAATGCTCGATCCGACGGACACCTTTGTTCACCGCCACCTTGGACCAAGCGATGCAGATGTTGCATCGATGCTGACAGATCTTGGATTTGGTTCTTTAGAAGACTTGATGACCGCGACAATTCCTGCGTCCATTCGCGTCAAGTCGCCGCTGGTGATCGCTGATCCAACCAACACTGGCCAGTTCTCACAGCGCGGCGAACACGAAACGCTACTCGCACTTCGCGCGATCGCATCACGCAATCAAGTTTTTCGTTCCTATATCGGAATGGGTTACAGCAACTGCATCGTCCCTGGTGTGATCTTGCGAAATATCTTTGAGAACCCAGGGTGGTACACCGCATACACGCCATATCAACCAGAAATCGCGCAAGGAAGACTTGAAGCATTGCTCAATTTTCAGACGATGATTTCTGAACTGACTGGCCTACCAATTTCCAACGCATCATTGCTCGATGAAGGCACCGCTGCCGCCGAAGCAATGACGATGTGTCTGGGAATTTCGGGAGATTCACGGCGATCATTCTTTGTCGCAGAGACATGCCATCCACAGACGATTGCAGTTGTGCAAACACGAGCATCTGGTCTTGGCGTTGATGTGATCGTCGGCGATCCATTCAAGACAGATTTCGCCTCCAAGCCATTTGCAGGAATACTCCTGCAATATCCAGACACCAACGGATGCGCGAACAACTGGAAAGATGTCGCCGCGCGTGCGCACGCCGCCGGCGCGCAAGTTGTCGCCGCCTGCGATCCACTGGCAATGACTCTGCTTGCGCCTCCAGGAACGTGGGGCGCAGACATCGTCGTTGGAAGTGCGCAACGATTCGGAGTGCCTATGGGTTTCGGAGGTCCGCACGCTGCGTTTATGTCGACAAAACCAGAGCATGTACGCAGAATGCCAGGTCGTTTGATTGGCGTCAGCCGCGATCGACATGGTTCGCAAGCACTGCGACTCTCCATCCAAACTCGCGAGCAACACATCAAGCGCGATCGCGCGACAAGTAATATCTGCACTGCGCAAGTTCTTCTTGCAGTGATGGCTGGAATGTATGGCGCGTATCACGGACCGGATGGGTTGCTCAAGATTGCAAAGCGCGTACGCCAATGCACCAATGCGCTTGCGGCTGGAATTCGATCGATGGGACACACCATCGACGGAGATTCCAAAAACGACTCTCAAACTCTTTCGCAGTCCACGTGGTTCGACACACTGCGCGTGCAGGTGAAGGGAACAACATCTGCGGCAATCGTCGCGCACGCAACTAGTTTGAAAATCAACTTGCGCAAGTTTGCGGATGGATCGCTCGGCATCACGCTTGATGAAACTGTCACAACGAATGATTTGCAAGATTTGCTTTCCTGCTTCGCAGCAGGAACCAGCAAGCCTGCACCAAAGATCGAAACATTCGAGTCAACCGTCACTGCGATCCCAACTGCGATTGCTCGCACGGGAACATTCATGACACAAGATGCGTTCAACTTGCATCACTCCGAGACTGACCTGCTTCGATATATCAAGAGACTCGAATCAAAGGACCTTTCTCTTTGTCACAGCATGATCCCGCTTGGATCTTGCACGATGAAATTGAACGCGACCAGCGAAATGCTGCCGGTCACTTGGCCAGAGTTTGGTCAGTTGCATCCATTTGCACCACGCGAACAATGGCTTGGATATGCAGAGATTTTCAAGACGCTCGAATCGTGGCTTGAAAATATCACTGGATTCGCAGCGATTTCTTTGCAACCGAATGCTGGAAGCCAAGGCGAATATGCAGGGTTGATGGCGATCCGTGCGTTCCATCAAAGTCGTGGCGAAGGTCATCGCACTGCGTGTCTCATTCCAGAAAGTGCGCACGGCACAAATCCAGCAAGCGCGGTTGTTGCGGGCATGAATGTTGTGGCGATCAAATGTGACAATCAGGGCAATATCGATCTTGCTGATTTGCGCACGAAGGCACAAGCGCATGCGAAGGATCTGGCTGCGTGTATGGTCACCTATCCAAGCACGCACGGTGTCTTCGAAGAAGGCATTCGCGAACTCTGCGACATCGTTCATCAACACGGCGGTCAGGTCTATATGGATGGCGCAAATCTCAATGCGCTTGTGGGACTTGTTCGTCCCGGCGAAATTGGCGCGGACGTTTGCCATCTCAACTTGCACAAAACATTCTGCATTCCACACGGCGGCGGCGGACCAGGAATGGGACCTATCGGTGTCGCTGCGCATCTTGCGCCTTTCCTTTCAAGCCATCCAGTTTCTGCTCCGGTGAATGCTGGACCACAATCGATTGGCCCAGTCAGCGCCGCGCCATATGGCAGTGCGAGCATCTTGCTCATCTCGTGGATGTATATCTCGATGATGGGCGCGCAAGGATTGAAGAAGGCAACGGAAGTTGCGATTCTCAATGCAAATTATGTGATGAAGCGTTTGAGCTCGCACTACCCCGTTCTCTTCGTGAATCACAATGGACGATGCGCCCACGAATGCATTATCGATTGCCGTGGTTTCGAACCTACAGCTGGCATTAAGAATGAAGACATCGCCAAGCGTTTGATGGATTATGGATTCCACGCACCGACGATGAGTTGGCCAGTTCCTGGAACGCTGATGATCGAACCAACCGAGAGCGAATCAAAGGAAGAACTCGATCGATTCTGTGACGCAATGATCGGAATCCGAAATGAGATTCGCGAGATTGAAACTGGTCGCTTGAACCGCGAAGACAATCCACTCAAGGGTGCGCCACATACGGTTGCTGAAGTTTGCTCCGACAAATGGGCGCACGCGTACACCCGAGAACAAGCTGCATATCCCGCGCATTGGCTGAGGCACTTCAAGTTCTGGCCGTCAGTGGGACGCGTTGACAATCCATTCGGTGATCGCAATCTCGTCTGCACGTGCGACGGGATGAGCGCGTATGCGTGAGTGTGTTTTTTAAGAGCTCTTTTTCGCGTACATATCTTGAGTGATTCGTGCGGTGCACATTGCTATCGCATATCGCGAGGTTTTTGCATCAAAACGATATTGCGTGCTGGGAATTGATACTCCCAACCAAGATCCAAAGCGATCCGCGCAAATGTTGCCTTGCGATAAAACGTGACGTGCGTTGGGTCACGGCGATAATGCCACTGTGCAAACTGCGCATCATCCGTTTGAAAGTTTGTCATCACTCCAAGCCACCCGCCAGGCCGTAACAATTCATTGAACTTCCGAAACTCCACTCGAGGCTGATGGAAATGCTCCACCGTCTCTGTGCAAGTGATGAAGTCATATTGCCTTTCAAGCTCGCTGGTATCTGGATGAAAAATCGGGTCATATAAATGCATCTCGTGTCCAGCTTCCGTCAACATTTTCGCAAGCGCAGGGCCAGGACCACATCCATAATCCAAACCAACTTGAGGCGGAGGTAACTCGACCATCAGTGGATGTACAAGCCTGCGAAGAAAATCCTGATAACCCGCATCGTGCGGATCATTCTTGTGCTGTGCATACCGCGCAAGTTCTTCGTTCTGTGTTGGCAGATGTGCATCAGCAAGCAATGTTGCCTCACAGTGCGCACAACGCCAATATGTTTTCAAGTCAATAACTGCAAAGAGAGCAAGTTGACGCTCTCCGCACACTCTGCAATGTGGCAGCGCTTGCACAGAATTAGAATGAGAAAACGAGTTGCAAGTCGAAGACATATTCGCCTTGTTTGTTTGGAAGTCCACCGCTATCGCCTATTGGATTCGGACCTTGCTCATAGGTATAACTGACTTGTGTCTTCACGGTCAAGGAACGATCGAGACGCCAACCCAAACACGCATCAACTCGCCAAGATCGGTGCGAGCGCTGGATCAATCGCAGGAAATCCCGACCCAAGCCACACAGCACTGACTTGTGGTTCTGCTGGTTCTACTTTTATAGATGGTCCAGAATATTCCTTCGCTGGACGCGTGGCTTTGTTCTGCAGGATTGCCGCTCGACCCTTCAGTGCCCCTGTCACTATGCCTGGTTGAGTTTCAGATGCGGGTGGTGCGACTTGCTGACTTTTCGATTCTTCTGCACGCGAAACGTTCGATTGAAAAGTGATGAATCCAAAGACCAAAATGGTCAATGCAATAATGACTCTTGAACGCCTCCATATAGCAAACTGCATTGTTGGAATCTATCAGAATAACTTTCCGTTGTTTCAAAGCGAATTTCTGTAAATCCACAAATAGATTCCCAAACCGACTTGTATCAGTATGACCAACGTGCTGAAAAGGACCGCAAACCACGCGTGCGCACGACCTCTCATAATTGGGTTTTGATTTCTACGCCGAATTCCCACGATTCCACAAATGATTCCGGCAACTCCAAGAAAGATTCCAACAAATGGAATCAAGCTGAAAATGCTGAGGTAATAGCCCGTAAGTGCATAGGGATTCTTGTACGGAATCAATCCACCAGTCGCATCACTTTTTGTTTCAGACTGTCTACCTGTTTCAAAGATTGGCGGTGTCATCAGCAGAAAAACACCTGGAACCTGATCAATCCGGATCCACTGAGAACAACCTTGATACCACGCAAAGGTGTTGACCCCAGTCCATTCTCCAGCGCGAATCTTTGCATTGATTTCATCGACTGTGAACGGACCCTGCTGGTGCGAATCTTGATTCACAAAAATTTGTTGTGGAAATTGAATATCAGGCACTTGATCCATCACTCTCTGCTGATTGCAATAATTGTCATGTCATCACTTTGATAATTTTTGCTCCACGCTTTCACGGAATCGACAAGTGCTTCAACAATCACCCTTGGATTCTGTTGCTTCCCAGCGCAAGCAACTGAAATGACTTCGGCAGCACGGACAGATCCGAAGAGGCGATCTGCGCCTGCTTGCTCTGGCCCAGCTTCGGTCACCCCATCAGAAAAAAGCACCAAGTCTTCGCCACGATCAAGTTGAATTCGCTTTGTTTCCCAGTTCGAACTTAGCTCGAGTCCCAATACCGTTCCGGTTGCTTCCATGACTTGCGATGTTGAACCATTCGATCGCACCAGAATGGGATTTGGATGTCCCGCATTGGCATACAAGATCGAGCCAGTACGCGGATCAATAAACAACAAGATGCCGGTCGTAAAATTTGATTCTGGCGCTTGCGAGAAAAGATCTGTATTCACTCGAGCAAGTGCAAGATGCGGTTCGTCCGTTTCGACAGCTGCTCGACGCAGAAGTGTTCTGCAAACCGCCATCATCATTGCGGCGGGCATTCCCTTTCCGCAGACATCGGCAATCACCAATGCAAATGTTCCATCAGCACGAGGGAACCAATCGAAGAAATCTCCAGAAATTTCGTTTGCGGGGGTACTGAATCCCAAAATAGAAACGCCGGAAAATTCATCCGTCATTCTTTCGTCTTCGCAATCTAATTCTCTATCGCTTCGCGGAAGAAGAAGTCTCTGAATCTTGCGTGCAGCAGCAATCTGAACTTGAACCGCGATGCGTTGTGACTCCGCAGTTTCTCGCTGTGAAATTGCGCCTTGCAAATCTCCACCCATCTTGTTGAACGCAGTTGTCATCAAGCCAATTTCATCTTCACGAAAGTTTTCTGGAGCGCGTGCTGAAAGGTCGCCCTTGGAAAACTTTTCAATCGCAGTGATGACTCCTTTCAGTGGCGCCACAGCACGATCCGCAGAACGCCAGACAATAATCATTGCGATGATGGCGCCCAGAAATAACAAGCCTGGACCAAACAAGAGCGCTTGCAGAATGACTGGAAGCAGATTTGCCTCTGGAAACGCCCCAACGAAAACCCAGTCGGTTGTTGGAACATTGACAAACACGAGTCGAGATCCTGTAAATGTAAAGAGTGATCCTTTCCTAATTCGAGTGAATTCCAAACCAGAAGTGCGGAAGGCTGCAACTGCATCAAGCGTCTCTCTCTCAAGCGAAGAAGGCGCGAAGTCTTCTGTAACCTTCATCAATGCTTCGGGATTCGATGAAGAAATAATTCGGCCCTTTGCCGAGACAATAGTGAAATCGAAATGATTCTCTTTGTTCTGGGACTCTAATGCGTTGACAATTTCTGACAGAACCACATCGGCCGTAGCGACCCCAGCAGGAAGTTCATTGTTCGCAACGAACGACATTGAATAGGTCGTCATAAACTGGTCGCCACCACCAGCGTCGAAATATGGTTCGCTCCAAACTCCATGTGGCTCTGGACCCGCATCAACAAACCAAGGAGCCTTTGCAAAGTTGTATTTTGGATCCAGAGCAAGATTCATCGTGTGCAATCCTTTTCCATCCGTTGTGCGACAAACATATGGTGCAAAGCCAGTCGCTGAAACGTCTGGAGACCCCGGCGCAAATGCAAACGCGGCGCCAAAGACAAACGGATTGGACTTCAATACCGTTCTCAGAAACGTATTCAGTTTCTTTTCCGCCACAGGAGACTCAAGCGGGAAAATATTTTCTCCGTCAGATCGAATAATTTCGACCTGCATAGCAACTGCGTTCTCTATTGAAAGAAATTCCGACTCGGTCTTCAAGCAAGTGGTCTGAACGCTTGCGCGCATTTTTTGCCGAACAGATTCCACAAGAAGATCCCCATCAAGTTTGACTTGCGCCACAATCATCAAGAGGAATGTGACAAGCAACGGCACGCCGATACGAGTGACCAGCTGACGCCGTAGCGACTGCCGTGGATGAGCCTCTTTGTTTAGAGAATCCATTGTGCAACCAGACTCGCGAGACCAAGAAAAATGAGGAAACTCATACTGTCGGTCACCATCGTCAGAAAAATTGTCGATGCTGTTGCGGGATCAAATCCAAGACGACGCATAATTAACGGCATCGAGCTGCCAGTGATGCAGCCAACCGTCAGGGTCGCTGTCATGCTGATGGCGATCACCACACCCAAATGCCACGGTTGGCCCGATACGATTTTGGCTATGACAACGATGCCACCCACAAGCGCGCCACACACGATGCCATTGAGAAATCCAACTGTCATCTCTCGTCGTATATGTGTCAGAGAGTGATTTGGGCGAATCTGATCCAGCACAATTCCGCGTAGTGTCACAGCGAGTGATTGCTGTCCAGCATTACCAGATTGATTGGCGATGACCGGCATCATTACTGCAAGTAATGCAATCTCGGTGATTAACCCTTCAAATTGCATAACCACCACCGCGGCAATTGCGCTTGTAAACAGATTGACGATCAGCCAGGGAAATCGACCGCGCAGTTTTTGGGTGACTGTGGAATGGATGCCCTCTTCTTTTCCTGCACCCACCATGCGCTGTGCATCTTCGGTTCCTTCAGCACGAATAATGTCGATGACATCGTCGACAGTCACAATTCCAAGCAATCGCTGTGAGCCATCAACGATTGGAAGTTCGAGATAGTCATATTTTTCAAACTCGCGCGCAAGAAGTTCTCGATCTATTTCAGGACTGACCGCATCAACATGACGCTCGCAAATGTCGGCGATCAATTCTCCGCTACGCGAAACAAGCAATTTGCGAAGTCCGATCGTCCCCTTCAGTCGGCCTTTGCGATCTGTGACAAATGCCTGTTGCGCATTCTCGATTGGTTCGCCACGACGGATATGTTCGATTGCTTCTGCAACAGTTTCGTTTTCGCGCACAGATAAATATTGTGTGGTCATCATGCCGCCCGCACTTTCACGGGGATAGACCATCAACTCACGTAAGTTGAGAGCAGTGCCAGCGCCCATCAACGCAAGCAAACGATCGCGATCCTGCTTTGGAAGCGCTTGCAGAAGATCGGTTGCATCATCTGGAGCCATTTCGCTCAACATACGACCAGCGAAAGATGGATTTTCCTCGATGAGATCTTCGATCACGCTGACTGCAAGCGAAATTGACATATGACTCAGCGCATCTGCGGCGGCATCAACTTCCATCTCGCCAACAACATCCGACGCTTCGTCTTGCGGCAATGTTTCCAAAGTCGTCGCAGCATCGGCAGCATCTTGCTGCTCAACAGCATCTGCGATCACTTCGGGCGATGCGTCACTTTCGATCAGATCCTCGACAAGGACATCTTCAGGTGTTTCAACACGCGGATCACTGATCACACCATCGCTCAAATTTTTATCATTGTGATCGTGCGAATTCATTAATGCCCTTCGAAGGTATTCACACGATTCCATTGCCAAATCACGCGGTTGGCGTGTTCGAATCCCAACATGCTGATCGATCCTGCTTTGAGCCCAAAGCTTCGGCCTCGTGTTGGCGGAAGTTCTAACCAGACCGCTGCGATCATGCGCGAAAAATGACCGTGGGAAAACAATAAAACATTTCCCTGCGTGGCAAGACATCGCTGGACAATTGCGCGAGCTCGTACAGCGACTGCTTCGATCGATTCTCCGTTTGGGCAACCATCACGCCAGAGATCCCAATTGGGTTGCATCGCCGCAATCTGCACAGATGTCAGCCCTTCAAATTTTCCATAATCCCATTCAAGCAGATTGGGATCTGGTTGCACACGGTCTGCGAATCCCGCGCGTCGCGCAGTTTCCAATCCCCGACTCAGGGGAGTCGAAAGTACAAGAGCGAAATTTTCCTTCGCCAATTGGGGAGCCAATTGATCTGCTTTTAATTCTCCTGCAGGGGTCAATGGCACATCTGTTCGGCCAGTATGACGGCCATCGAGACTCCACTCTGTATCTGAGTGGCGAACAATCCAAATTTGCTGAGTACTCGATGGCATAGGAATACGATGGACAATACCCTGCCACAAATGTTTTCGTCAGATGAAAATACGAAATTGAACAGTCATACACATTCTCTTGTGCAAACTGAATCCACTGGCAAGACGTTCACAATCACCCTGAATAATGCTGCGATGCGCAACGCACTAAGCACGGCGATGTTCGATGGTCTCCAAGATGCCATCGCACGCGCCACGGCATCTGCCCAGCGTGGCGAAACGATTGTCGTGATTCTTCGCGGAACTGACAAAGCATTCTGCTCTGGCTTCGATCTTGCGGAGTGCGTCGATGATCAATCAATGCTCGCACAATTCGTGCGGCGACTTGGCGCGATCACTCGAACGCTTCGAGAGATTCCTGCGATTGTGATTGCACAAGTGCAAGGACCAGCGCTTGCCGGCGGTTGCGCGATCGTTGCAGCTTGCGACATCGTGTGCGCAAGCAGTTCTTCGACATTTGGATATCCCGTTCACCGCATTGGTGTCTCCCCCGCTGTCAGCTTGCCAACATTGATGGCAACTATTGGATTCGGCAATGCGCGATCACTGGTGCTGTCTGGAGAAATTGTCAGTGCTCAGCGTGCAAATGAGATTGGACTTGTTCATCTTGTCGCTTGCGAAGAATCTGCGCTTGCATTGGAAGTTGCCAAACTTGTTGATGCGCTCTTACTCAAAGGCGCGCACGCTTTGCGAACAACGAAAAAATGGCTCAATCAAATCGACGGCACGAGTGCCGATGGTTTTCTAGGACGCAACGCGCAAGATGCGATCGATAGAACCGCCCATCTCTGCGATGGAAATGAAGCGAAATCGATGCTCCAAGATTTCTGGAGCAAACGCAAGAGTGGCTTATGAAGTGGATCGAAGACTTTCGCAGATTTCTTCGCGATCTTGATTACTACTCAATCAAACGCCCGCCAACGCCGTGGTCTGGGATGCTCTTATTCAATCTCTGGGCGACATTGTTTCTTGGATTTATGTGCTCGACCGCAATGCTTGTTTTTGGGAAGTCATCGTGGGGAATTGACTTGTGGACATACATCCGCAACGCACTGCTTTGTTGGCCCTTCCTCTATTTGGGAGGTTTGGGCGTGATCGGAATTGTGCGAGTTACAAAACGAATACAACGACACCACGGGGAAATCAAACGAATGACTCACAAAGAGAAACGAGCTCAAGGCATTTGCCCAAATTGCAAATATTCACTGCAAGGAAATCCTTCCGCAGTTCGTTGCCCCGAATGCGGCAAATACCTTTAATCACTTGCAACTTTTTTTACCCACGAGTGAACTTCTTCACTTTGATTCAAAACACAATCACGCTTACTAATTCTTGTGAACACCTCGAACTATTTGGATTGAGAAATCGAAGTCAGCTGTGCGACTATTCGCATTCAAGTCTTATGACTGCACCGCCAGTGCGGCGGATGATCCAACAAGATCGCACCGCGTAGCCTCGGCTCCTTATTGCTTGGGGGTTTCTTGCTTGGGGGTTTCTTGCTTGGGGGTTTCTTGCTTGGCCTTCTCTGCTCTGATCGCCTGTCGAGATGCATCGACCTCACCCACCACGATGAGGGCTGCGGTGCGCAGGTCACCGGTGAAGCGCGGATCGGCGCGGACTTGGGCATCGAAGCCCTCTACCGCAGCAATCGAATCGTCGAGCGCGGCAATGCGGTCATCAAGTTGTGCGCGTACCTGCGCGACCTCGGCCATCAGCGCGCGGTAAGGGAGGTATCGCTCTCGCATCGGCACGCCGCTCCACAGGCGGATCGTGTTGTCAGCGCTCCCGCTTGCGAGCGTCTTCCCGTCTGGGCTGAAGGCGACGCTGGTGACTCTGTTCTCATGCCCGCGCAGGGGTTCGGCGAACACCTGACAAGTCCACCGTGAAGCAACGATTCTAAATGTACAGCATAACTGCGCGGTGCTGAAAAATAAATGATCGACCGACTTCTGCGAGGCTCACGCACGATTGAACGCGCGTTCTGTGCTTGGCGCGATGCGAACCGTGGTTCACGAATGCGCTAGAGAGTTGCGATCGATGTGTTCACTCCGGCAATGGAGGCCATAGTGCTATCCTAGGGTATTGATAAAAATTCGCTTTCCAAGTGATGCGATTGAACGCGCGAAACAACTGGTCGTGCGCCGCGTGATTGCCGACAAAGTTGTGGACCTCACCAACGATGCGCAGAACACATCAGCTGCAGTTGCCCCAAGTCACGAGTAGATCAGTGAGGTCAGCGCCGTTCCATTCCAGTCGTGTCGGCATTCAACATCACCATCTCAATCGAACCCGCCTCAATGGGGCGATATCCCATGCCGCGAAACCGAAGCGGGAACGACCCAGCGATCTGCGGGAGAAAAGTGCGTGCGTAGAGAAGGTCTGGAGCGCTAGAGAAACAATCGGAATTATTGAAGTCATCGCGCGCAACCTGGCGTGGTTGCGTTGATCAATAGACCAGCGGGATTTGACAATCAGCGACGACGGCGGTTGCGAACGATGCCGGCAAATGACAGGAGAGCAATCGCTCCCGGCGTCGGAATGATCTGACCTGGGGTCTTGTCTGACCCGCCGTCTTCGAATCCCCTGAAGCGGACGAGGAAGTCGGACGGTCCACCGATGAACGATTCGGCGCTCAATGCAGCTGCGCTCGCACTCGAGATAGCGAACGTGAACACGCCACTCGCTCCAACCGCAAGACCGGGATTCGGATTGCCTCCACCGAGAAACGACCCGCCGAGTCCCGCGCCGGCGTCATAGGAACCGAATGGCGAGCCAGATTCACCAGCGGGAATGTTGAGAAAGTCGACGTCGGACGTTGTCGATAGCGAACTCGTGAACGTCGTGCTGCTTCGGAACACGAACGCCACCAAGAATCCGCCGTTCGCCAGCGGCGAGGTGTTTGTCAGCGACACAGTCAGGACTCCGTCGTGTCCGCCCAGAAAGTTCCAATCCAGCGAGCCGGTGAAGCCACCCAAGGACTCCGTTGACAAGGCAGAGTTTGACGCAATGTTGATAAACCCAGCGGACGCAACAGCGGACACACTAGCGGCGGCGGCAATGCCACAAAGACGGGATAGAAGCATTGATTCCTCTCAGAACGGGAAACAAGAAAATATGGAAATATGAAAACAACGCACAATCGGAAACAATGTCCGACACCTAACCCTCGATACAAAGAAACATAAAAAAACGCACAATCGGAAACAATGTCCGACACTTAACCCTCGATACAAAGAAACATAAAAAAAACGCACAATCGGAAACAATGTCCGACACCTAATCCTCACCCCAAAAATACCACGAAAAAGACCAATGTCAAATCATTGAGCCGAGATTTATTTTTTTGCAAAAAAGAAAGAATGTCTTTCTGCTAAATCAGCGTGGTTTTGAGCGGTGATAGTCGCGCGGATACGCGGCCATGAAGCGCTGGAAGTGCGAGTGAAAGCAAGCGGTACCTACGGTAGCAAGTGGATCGCGTTGATATTCGCGCTGGTTGGAATTCCTCGTGCACTTGCCAAGAAGTAGGACGCGAACGATCCGGCCGTCGCGGTTCCTGTCGCGGTCGGAGTGAAGTTGAATGCGTCCTCATCGAGCCCGCTGACATTGACCACGCCAAAGGCGCCCACAGTAGAGAAGGTCGAGACGCCTGCAGACGAGACCGCGAAAGCATCGACATCCTCGGACGAATTCGTCGAGAGTCCCACATTGGATCCATCAAAGTAGTACGTCCATACTCCCATCGTAACTGACCCCAACGCCGACGGCGTAAACGCGATGACGTCTTCGTCCGCGAGCCCAGTCAGTCCGGTGACCGAAGGATCGCCAAGCGTCGAAATTCCGATCGCACCGCTAGGAAGGATTGCGATTGCGTCGACATCTTCATTATTGGTGGTGAGCCCTACATCTGAGGCATCGAAGTAGAAAGACCACGACCCGGCAGTCGTAGTGCCGAGTGAAGTCGGCGTGAATTTAATAATGTCGGAGTCATCGACAGTTGTTCCACTTGGTCCGCCTGTGAGCCCAGCCACATTTGAAGCAATGTTAATCGAGATGAGCAACTCCCCGCTGGGAAGGACCGCAAACGCATCGATCGCAACTGCAGTCAAACCAACATCTGAGCCATCGAAGTAAATGCTCCAGGTGCTCGTCGCACCGTCGTACTGCGCAATGTCCTCCTCTGCAACCGCACCCGCGCCTGCAAGAGTCGGAGTTCCAAGAAGCGCAACAAGTACCTTGCCTGTGATCGTTCCGCCGCCACCGCCGCCACCGCTAGTTGTGTTGTTCAGCGCGCGGTCGAGGTTGACTCTCCCGCTACCGAGGCGACCCACATACGAGGGATTGAGCGCATCGATATTTTCCGATGTCGAGATAAGCCGAGCCACGACTTGTGCAGCTGTCATCGTTGGAAATTGGCTCCACAGATTGGCAGCCACACCTGCAACGAGCGGCGTCGCCATAGATGTACCACTCAGCGCGGCTACATAGTCATTGGCGTCTGCTGAGTGATTGTGATAGGTCGAATAAATTGTGACGCCGGGCGCCGAGAGATCTACCCACGTGCCATAGCTAGAGAACGATGCCTTCTTGTCTGACTGATCCGTCGCTGCAACTGAATAGATGTCGGTTCGCGAGCACATATAGTCGGCTGTCGAGGTGTTGGCATTCCCAGCAGCCTTGAAAATGATTCCGCCAGCCGCGATGAAATAATTGCACGCGGCATCGATACCGCCAGAATTCGAGGATCCCCATGAGCAAGTTGCAATCCGCGCGCCGTTATTTGCTGCGTAGTTCAATGCGCTCGCGGCATAGTCCATTCTGACGTAGCCGACCTCGCTAGAGCCACTGACTGCGCTATGACCGATGCGAAGGCACATCACCCGTGCCCCATCGCCAGTAGTTGATAGGGCGCCATTTCCAAATCCTCCCGCAGGGCTTGCGACCCCGTATCCGTTGTTGTTCAGCGCAGCGACTATGCCTGAGCAATGCGTGCCATGTCCATTGAAATCGCGTGGATCGTTGTCTGCGCCTGTGCAGTCTTCACCCGACCAGCAAGTCGCGATCGCGGAAGAGACGAAGTCGTATCCGATCCAGTCATCGATGAATCCATTGCTGTCATCGTCAACTCCAGCAACGCCATTCTTCTCCAGAGCGTTGATCCAGATGTTGCCACCGATCGCCGTCGTATTCGTGCTCGAGGCAGCAGATCCTCCAAGATCCTTGTGGTAGTAGCGCACACCGCTATCAATGACCGCAACGATTTGCGAGGGAGCGCCGTTTTGAATATCCAAACCCTCGGGTGCATCGATGTCCTTATCTGATGTCTGCTGGAGATGCCACTGAGACGAGAAATCCGAATCGTTTGGCGTCACATAGAGCGGATGGATGCCAATTGACTGAACCCGTCGAACAAGTGGATTGGCCTCGAAGTCTGCCATCGCTGCCTGAAGCGTCGTCACATCAAGGTCAACCATCACAACCGTGTAACCGCTGAGGTCAGGCAGAGCAACTGCTTCCAATACCTTTGGAGCCTTTGATTGAAACTGCTTGCGAATGAACTTGACACCGTGTCGCTCGCAAAGCTGATCGAGCTCATCAATGCCGACTCGACCATCGCCACCCAGGTTCATCGCTTCGAGAGTATCTCTGGCGTCAACGCCGAACTCGACGATGAACTCGTCCGCAACAATCCACTCTGCTTGCCCCAGTTCGAAAAGTGCTGGGTTGGCGGGCACCGCTCCCGAAGCCACGAGATAGGACTCGTTTGGTTTGGGATCTACCCGCTGCGCATTGGCGGTGGTTACAAAAGCTGAAGCGGAAACGATGGTGGAAATCACGAGCTTATTTGTTTGATTCATCAATGTGCTCCGTTGTAATTGGAAACTGGGGGGAATTGATTGATACAAATTCGCTTTTCAAGTGTCACGGGCGAGCGCCCGACAAATCAACTTTGAAGTGCCTGAACTATGACCTAGTGTAGCCGTTCGGGATTTTCGAATTGAATTTTTTTTGCAAACTTTACCGCTTTGTGATGGGCAAGCACTGTCGAAAAACAACACTGTGCGCCGATTTCAGAGGTAAAGAGCGCGCGCGCAATGCGATCAATCAGATCACCGCTGAATGCCCTGAATGCGAGACATA
>CAMBWI010000025.1 GCA_945871445.1 Singulisphaera sp. GP187
CATCACACTCGAAGTGCTGCGCCACAATTTTCGCATCGCATTCTCGCTGAAACTTGTTTCGATCGGTCAGGTCGAACACGCGACCCGTCTCTTGGACGAGGTCGGAAAGCAAGTCGGCGGCTGGCGTCGCAATTTGCTTTGAGCGCTCTATTCGAACGGATTTCTTCGTTTGAGAATCTTTATATTGCATCAGGCATCGCGGCAAGAGGCAAGCGATACCGTGCGTCGACCGCGGAGTTTCTGATGCGTGCGGAATCGCATTGTCAGCGATTGTCGGATGAATTGCGAGCAGGGATTTGGCAACCAGGTCAGTACCGTGTGTTCAAAATTCGTGAACCAAAGATTCGGACGATTTGTGCGGCTCCATTTTCTGACCGCGTTGTTCATCAAGCGCTCGTCCAAGTGATCGAAGGCGCGTTTGAACGAGGATTCATCGCAGACTCATATTCATGTCGGATCGGAAAAGGAACCCATGCCGCACTCTTACGCGTCGAACGATGGGCACATGAATATCCATGGGTGATGAAACTCGATGTCGAAAAGTATTTTCCATCGGTTGACCATGAAATCGCACTTCAACTCGTAAAGCGTCGTATCTCGTGCAGGCGAACTTTATCGATGCTTTCACTGATACTCACAAGTTGGTCTAGCCGCGAAGCGCCATTGAGGTGGTTTGAAGGTGACGATCTCTTCGATCCTGCGGTGCGAGATCGAGGACTTCCGATTGGGAACTTGACATCTCAGTTTCTTTCTAACATCGTGCTCGACCCCGTGGATCACCTCGTGAAAGATCGACTTCGCATTCGGCCCTATGCCAGATATTGCGATGACATTGTGGTGTTCTCTCGCTCGGTCGAAGAGCTGCATGCTGTGTATAGCGAAATTAAAAGTGCACTTTCATCACTCAGACTGGTCGAGTCTGCGCGTAAGACGCATATTTTTCAGACATCGCAAGGCGTACCGTGGGTTGGTTTCAATGTCTATCCATCGGTGACGGTTCTTCGGCGTGAGAGCGTGCGTCGTGCTCGTCGCAGATTTCGTGCGTTTGCTCATCGGCCAGCAAGTGCTGCAACAATGGCGTCAGTTACAGCATGGCGCGGACACGCAGCACATGGTCTCTCAGTTTCTTGTCTGCAAGAATTTGTGACTCTGGCTGGTGCCAGATCAACTTCATCGCTCTTCAATTTGCCTGGGCCTCTGACCTTCGCAATCAAGAAAACGGACAGAGAGGGATTCGAACCCACGGAAAGTGCAAGCACCTTCGGCGGTTTAGTAAACCGCTGCCTTAAACCGCTCGGCCATCTGTCCAACATTTTCGAAACAAACTATCCCAAAATCCTGCTGGAATTGAACCAGAACTCGACACGCTAGGTCTTCTGCTTCGATCTGTCCACACTCTGAAAGTGCTGACAATTCGTAAATGTATCGTATGTCTAGATTGTTTCGTGCTTCAAGTAATGATGCAATCTATACTCTCGCACTGAATCGGGTCATTTCAATCCCGAAACTGATTGTCATTTTCTTCAAAGTTTGATTCCTCATTTTTCAATTTCCAGATGAACCTGACAACCCTCCGCAATCCGCAAAGATTTCCAAGCAAAATTGCGCGGCGGCTTTCGCCTTGCACTCTTTCAATCTTGGTCATTGGAGTGGCGATTGGTTGTTCGGGATCTCCAGCGATTCCATCAAATTCGTCATCACCAGCTGCGACTTCATCTCTGGTCGGTGCGCCAGTTGGTTCATCGATTGGTGATGGCGGAGGCAAAGTCATTTCGCCAAACGAGCGGGTTGAATTGCCCATCGCTCTGGTGGAACCTTGGAAGAGCGCGACGCGCGATGGTCACGAGATGATCACTGACCACTTCAAGTTGCGAATCACACTTCGCAATGGTGACCTCCGCCGATTTCTTCCGATCTTCACTGAGCGTGCGATGGCGCAATACACCAGCGCACTCGGATCACTGCCAGATCCATCACGAAGGCTCGAGACATACATTTTTGGAACGCGTGATGAGTGGACTGCATTTACAAATGAGCGCCTCGGTGATGAAGCGGGCACATATCTTGGACTCGGTAGAGGTGGATATACATCGAAAACCGTGGCAATTCTGTATGACATTGGGCCAACGGACACGCTGACAATTCTCGCCCACGAAGGGTGGCATCAATATTCGCAGTCGGTCTTTCGCGAAGAGTTGCCAGTGTGGCTCGAGGAAGGAATTGCAACATATATGGAGGGTTACCGTGTCGATTCCTCGGGTCGACCGATCTTTTCTGCGTGGCGAAACTTTGAACGCTTTGGGGAATTGCGCGATGCTGTCCGGCGCAACGATCTCATCCCACTCGAAAAGTTACTCGATCAAAAACCCCAGCAATTTCTCAACGAGGGACGCGATCAGCTGTTGGTCTATTACGCTCAGGTTTGGGCGCTCACTCATTTCTTGGCCGAAGGTGGAAATGGCAAATATCGCGATGCACTGACGGCGATTCTTGGCGATGCTGTCACAGGTCAAGTGAGCAACTCATTGGCTGCAATAATGACAACAAATGAAGATCGTCGCTCGGTCAAAAGAGCAATCTCGCGAGGTGGAATTCGGACTCTGCCTGGAACGCTGATTGCGCGCGGGTACTTTTCACAAGATTTGCCAGAGATGGCCGCCGAGTATGAATCGTTCGTAAAGCAAATCTGCTCGCGTGGATCGGGTGATGCGATTTGGCGGGGAATCAGCCCAATTCCCAAGCCAGCCACTGATTCTCAACCGATTCCAGTTCCTTAAAATTTTTAGAAGTTCATCCCCACGCACTTCGCAACAAATTCTGTTGTGCGTTGCTTTGCATCCGCTGCCATCCGACCGAATCCCATGTGCTCGTACGGTGCGCCGGTCGAGGGATATGCATGCAGTTCGATCTTCTGCGGTTGCGATGAATGCGCACGCACAGCATCGACAAACTTTCGTTGGCCTTCAATTGCAACCCATTCATCAAGTTCGCTATGCAGTGCAAGCAGTGGAATGTCGCGCCAATCTGAAAGATGCGCAATCGGATTCAGACGCGCAACAACATCGGGTTGATACATCGGTCGACTGCGCTGGCTTTCCCAATCGCCTGTCGTCGCCTCCAACAACATTCCACAAAACGGATGTGCAGCACATCCGCGCAGAATCGCAGCCATTCCCCCAGCACTCATTCCTCCGATGACTGCGCGACGCATATCAAATCCAAACTCTTCAAGATTGCGCAGAATCGAATCCACTTCACCGGCAGCTTGTTGGACGACATCCAAAGTCCGCGCGCCATCGTGCATCGCAAGATCGAGTCGTTCTCCGTGACCAGGCAGATCAACAGCAACGCATCCAATCCCTGCACGAATCAGCCGTAAATACCTGCCAGAATCGATTTCTTTGGTGACAGTGCGACCGTGAAACCAAAGTAAAAATGGCAGAGGGTCCGCAGTTCGATTCTCTGGACGCATCACAACGATAGGAACAGTTCCATCAACAATCCGACACCACTGACTTGCTCTTCGCAGAGTCGATGGAAAAATAAGAGAGAGTGGGGAAGCTTCTTGCTTTGATGACATCAATCAATTTCCTGCGGTATCTCGGTGAGGCATATACAACAAGACATGTTGCTGATGCCCATAGTCGTGCACCTCAGGTCCCTCGAAGCCAGGAATCTCGTACTTCAGTTCTTCAGAATAATTTGGAACACGAAGTACAACAAACGCTTTCGCCGCAAGCGTCGGCTTGAGATTGACAATATGCGTCATGATTCTCTGGCGCGATTCTTCGTCGGCCATCATTTCAAATGGAGGATCGATAAAGACGATATTGACTGGTTGCGGAGCAGCGGCGATCGAACCAGGTCCAAGTGCATCAGTCTGCACCCACTGCACGCGATCAGCGCATCCAAGCGTGTGAATATTTGCGCGCAAGAATTCTCCAACTAAGCGATTCTGCTCGACGCAGACCACTTTCGCTGCGCCTCGACTTGCTGCTTCCAATCCCATTGTTCCCACGCCAGCGAAAATATCCAGAACATTCGCCCCTTCAAACCATCCTCGAAGAATGTTGAAAATAGCTTCTTTCGTGCGGGATCCCATTGGCCGAGTCTGGGTTCCTTCGGGAATCTGAAGTGTGCGTGAGCGAAATTCGCCACCGAGAATCTTGAGCATAGAACCAATCCTAGGGATTCTTGGCGCAGTTTGCGCAAGAGTGGATGTACCGTGTTGTATATGTCAATCACACTTCTTGTTGCACTTTTTCTCATCATTCGACCGGCGCCAGACACAGCGATGCTGAATAACGCCGTCGACATTGCAGTGAACAAGATTGTTGAAATGCAAGAGGGCCCCAATAAGGGCGAGTGGCCATACGAAGGGGTCTACCGAGTTGGTGGAAAGATTCCATTTGGATATCGAATTGGTGGAACATCGATTGTTGGCGAGTCCATCTTGCGAGCGCCGGGATACGAATCTCATCCTGATCGCCAAGAAGCCATTCGTCGTGCGACAGAATTTGTCTGTTCTGGAATTACCGAACCGCTCTTGCAATTTTCGACATATCGAGGTGGATATGACGTCCGAGCTTGGGCTTCCTGTTATGGAGCACGATTCTTACTCGCGCTTGAGCGTTACAAAGCTGTTCCCAAAGGTCTCGAAGAGACAGTTACAAATGCGCTGAAGTGGTACATCGAAACACTTCAGAAATTCGAAATCCCACAAGTTGGCGGTTGGAATTATGCGCGAGATCCTGGCGCAGAAACGCCAAGTGCGACAAGCGGATTTATGACTCCCGCTTGTTTGCAGACTCTCTTTGAAGCAAAGGCAATGGGTTATCAGGTAGATCCTCAAGTCATCACGCGCGCCCTTGATGCGCTGGAACTCTGCAGGACAAGTGACGGAAATTTTACATATGCAACAATAAAGCAGGCGAGAATGCAAACGAAGCAAATTCCTGGCGCTGTCGGGCGAATGGTTGCCAGCGAGGCCGCACTCTTTCTTGCGGGTCGCAGCGATGATGCCAAGTTGAAGCTTGCGGTCACAGATTTCATTCGATACTGGGGAGATTTGGAAAAGCGCCGCGCCAAGAACGGCACGCACCTTCCTCCATACAACATCGCTCCGTATTACTTCTGGTACGCCCATTATCACGCAGCGCAAGCAGTCGAGTTGCTGGAATCTTCCGACGATCGTGACAATCTTCGAGCGCAACTCAATTGGCTTCTTTGGCAAACGCGTACCGCTGAAGGCACATGGAACGATCGAGTCTTCCCACGATCAGCTGCGTACGGTTCTGCGATGGCGGTGATGTCAGTCAGAATGCCAGAAAGTTTTCCACCAAATAAATGGAATTGAAGGAGGAAGGGTGTAGTATTCCTTGCAACTATGCCTCCGACCAAGACTCCAGACGCTCCCACTTCGACGCCTCTCATTAGCGGCAACGCCACGGTCTCGTTGGAAACTGTGCGCTTAAAGCCAGGGCAAGCTTCGCTCGAAGGGAGTTGGACGATTGATGACTCCGCAGAGATCTATCAAACTCGTTTATGGGGCAAAGGTTTTTTCGATATCAATGCGAAGGGGCATGTTGTCGTTCGTCCAACTCGAATGTTGGGTCACGAGGTTGATCTCTTTGATGTCGTCAATGGAATGCGCGAGCGAGGACTGAATACTCCAGTTCTGTTGCACTTCAGTGATCTTCTCGAACGCCGTATGCGCGATATGCGCGAGGCGTTCACCAATGCAATCACCGAGAATAATTACAAGGGTTCATATCTTGGTGTCTATCCGATCAAGGTCAATCAACAGCGACGCGTCGTTGAAGAAATTCGTCGTTACGGTGTCGAACTTGGATTCGGTCTCGAGGTTGGATCGAAGCCGGAATTGTTGGCGGTTATGGGGCTGACCACAGATTCTCCTGATCGACTGATTATTTGCAATGGTTTCAAAGAAGAGAAGTACATCGAATTCGTCACGCTTGCTGCAAAGTTGGGACGCAACATTGTTCCAGTGATCGAGAACATTGGCGAGTTGAAGTTGATTGTCGAATACGCGGATCGACTCGGCGTGCGCCCAAAGATTGGTGTGCGCATGAATCTTGCAACGCCTGGAGCGGGTCGATGGCGCCATTCATCTGGCGTCAAAGCGAAATTTGGTCTTTCCTTGACCGAGGCTTTGGAGACTTTGGACTATCTGAAGGAGCGTGACATGGCCGATTGCCTGCAATTGCTCCATTGCCATATGGGTTCGCAGATTCACGACATTCGCCAAGTCAATTCTGGCGTCAATGAACTTGCGCGCATCTATGTCGAACTCGTCAAGATGGGTGCAGGTCTGAAATATCTCGATGTGGGTGGTGGTATGGGAATCGATTATGACGGCAGTCAGACTGCGTTTGAATTCTCCATGAACTATTCACTCGCCGAATATGCAAGTTCGATTATCTATAAAGCGATGAGTGTCTGCGATGAAGAAGGTGTCGATCATCCGATCATCGTCACAGAATCTGGTCGCGCAATGGTTGCTCAGCAATCAGTGTTGATTTTCGATGTCTTGGGTTCGAATCGACCTGACCGGTCAAGCCCTCCGAAATCATTGACTGGCATTCCAATGGTTGATGGAGAATTGCCGCGTCCGCTGACCGATCTTTGGGAGTTGAATCAGAACATCAGCGAGCGGAGATTGCTTGAGCAATATCACGATGCGCTCGAAGCACGCGAAGAAGCGATGCGACTTTTCTCGGTGGGATATTTGCCGCTCCAACATCGCGCAATTATCGATCAACTTTTCTGGTCGATTTGCGCAAAGATTCGCGATAAGTCGAAAGATATGGGCGCTCATATGCCCGAAGAATTGTGCGATCTCGATTCGACGCTCAGCGACACATATTTCTGCAACTTGTCCATCTTCCAAAGTCTGCCAGATATTTGGGCGATCAATCAACTCTTCCCGATTATGCCAATTCATCGACTCGATGAAAAGCCCATTCGCAAAGCGACTCTTGCGGACATTACCTGCGATTCTGACGGCAAGATTGATCGATTCGTTGACGATCACGACATCAAGAAGTTTGTCGAATTGCACGAATATCAGGAAGGTTCGACCTATTTGCTTGGCGCATTCCTCGTTGGCGCATATCAGGAAACCCTTGGAGATTTGCACAATCTCTTTGGAGACACGCATGTCGCGCACATCAAGTTGGATGAGAGCGGTCAGTGGTGGGTGGACGAAATTATCGAAGGCGATTCTGTCTCAGAGGTTTTGAAGTATGTGCAGTTCGACGCAACTCAATTGGGTGCGGAGATTCGCCGCGAATGCGAACGCGCGGTGCGTAAGAAGCAACTCAGCCCTAAAGAGAGCAAGTTGTTTATGAAGATCTACGAAGGTGGACTTGCGGGATATACATATTTGGAACCAACACGAACGAATCCTGAAGGGTGATTCAAGTCGTCCATTGAATGAAGTCTCGGTCGAAAAGGGCGAAAACCCTGATTGCTTTCAACTATGAATTCAAAAGTCCATATTCTTGGCGCAGGCGGAATTGGAATTGCTGCGGGAGTTTCTCTTGTACGCGCTGGCTGGTCTGTGACAATGGTCGATTCCAACCCACAAAAAGTGGATGCGGGTCAGCGCGAGGGAATGTCGGTTGATGGTGCAATCACCACGCGCGCACACTTTGTTGGATTTCAAGATTGGGAACCGCCCACGGATGCTGCCATTTTGTGCTGCGTCAAAACATTCGATAATGGACTAGTTTTTAGCCGCATTTCGAACTTTGATTCTGTGGTTCCAATCCAAAATGGGTACGAACCGAAACTCGAAGCGAAAGATCATCCATCAGAAGCCATTGCTTCGTTTGTCTCGCAGTGTGCGCCTGACCGTCCAGTCACTCGCATCACACGCGCTGGATCTCTGCACATCGGACCTCGGTCAAATGTCTCTGATTTTCAGAAGGAAAAAATCCGAACTCTCGCAGGCGCATTAGCGCAGGGACAATTATTTCCAGTTGAAAGTGTTGCCAATATTCAGCCATTCAAGGCGACGAAGCTGATGTACAACGCCGCAATATCGCCCCTTGCCTCAAGTGCGGGCGTTGACAATGCTCAGTTGCTCATTGATCCTCTTGCGCAACAATTATTCTTTGCGTTGCTTCGTGAAAATTATTCCATTCTCAGCCACGCGGGAATTAGGTTGGAAACCATCGGACCGTTTCATCCAAAGACCGTGATGCGAATTCTTCGTACGCCGTTGCTTCCAAAGTTGATGGGGGTATTTTTTCGTCCGTCGCTTCGAGGGACATACTGTTCGATGAGTCCAGATATGGGCACCGGCCGCACGGAAATTGACGCTTACAACGGCCACCTCATCAGACTCGCGGGAGATTTCCCTTGTCCGATCAATCGTGCAGTGATTGAACTTGTCGAAAATATTTCGCGGGATCGAATTGCTCCTGCGCACTCGCATTTGCATCAACTTGCGTCGAAACTTCCCAGAGGGATTCTCTAAATGATCCTCGTGACTGGTGGTGGAGGATTTATTGGGTCGCATCTTGTCGATCAATTAGTGCGTGACAATCAACCCGTACGTGTCTTGGAACATCCCAGCGCTCAGGTCGATCATCTGCCATTAAAAAATGTCGAACTTGTGCGGGGGGATATTCGTGATGTCGAAGCTGTGCGCAATGCTGTTCGTGGTTGCGATTCTGTCTATCACCTCGCCGCTGATCCAAACCTATGGCGTCGTGATCGAAAAGAGTTCGATGCCATCAATCACATTGGCGCAGTGCAAGTGATGCGATCATCTTTGGACGCTGGCGCAACGCGCATTGTGTATGTCAGCACAGAGAGCATCTTGACATCGGCAAGTTCCAATGGTGGCGCCGTGGAAAGTGTGCGCTTTCGCGAAGAGGACATGATTGGCCCGTATTGCCTCAGCAAGTTTCGCGCCGAATGCGCAGCGTTCGAACTTGCGCAGCAGGGCGCTCCAGTGATTGTTTGCAGCCCAACGCTTCCGATTGGTCCTGGCGATAGGAAACAAACTCCGCCGACGCGCTTGGCGGTGGCTTTCTGCCGCGGGAAAGTTCCCGCATATCTCGATTGTCACTTCAACTTGATTGATGTGCGCGACGCCGCAGATGGATTGGTCCGCGCGATGAAGCATGGCCGCCCAGGTGTTCGATATTTGATTGGTGCGCACAACACACGCCTCATTCACTGGCTGGAATTGCTTGCAACAATGACCAATCGCCCAATGCCGCGAAGAAGGGTTCCGTATGCACTAGCGCTAACGGCTGGTTGGTTGAGCGAATTGTGGGCCGACACTGTTTCGCACCGTATACCAATAGCAACGGTCACTGGTGTGCGCTTGACGAAACGCAAGATGACTTTCGATCCATCTGCGAGTTTGAAAGAACTGGGTTTGCAGCCTCGTTCGGTCGAAGAATCGACTCGCGATGCGGTGAATTGGTACAGAGAGCAGGGTTGGATTGAAAACTGTCTTTAGAGAGCGCTTTCTTCTTTCGCACTTTCTTCTGCAACTTTTTTCGCAGCAACTTGGCCGCCAAAAAATGGCGAAACATTTTCCGTCCCAGGTTCTGGGCTCAGTTGCAAGAGTTCGATTTCAATGTCGGCATCTCCATCATCTTGCCGCACTGCAACCTGTTGTTGGCGAGCCAATTCCAGCAGTGCAAGAAAAAGCCCAATCATTTCGCCGCGCGATCTTCCAGTGAAAATCTGTTGCATCGTCATGCGGCGACGCTCGCTGTGCGCAAGGCGATCAACCAAATCTGCCTGATGCAAGCTGATCGGAGTGTCGTCATATTCCACTCGGTGATCACCCAATCGAGAGATGTCCACTGATTGCATAATGCGCTCGAAAGATTCGACCAAATCCAACACATGCGCATCTTCGATCTCGACGGAAAACTCCTGCTCGTCGTTCTGGGAATTCATTTCGCCGCCATGCGAACCAGCAACATATCTGCGCGCACTTTCAAGTCGCAGTCGATCGAGCGCACCAGACGCCGTGCGAAACTGTTGATATGCCAAGAGCTGTTGCACAAGTTCGAAGCGTGGATCGGCGGACTCGCGTCGGTTCTCTCCAGTCCTCTCAACATCCGTGGTTGTTCGTGGCGCAAGTGTTCTGCTTTTGATTTCAACAAGGGTTGCAGCCATCACCAGAAATTCGCCTGCAAGTTCGACATCAACTCGGTGAATATTTTTTAAGAAACCGAAATATTGCTCGGTGATCATCGAAATTGGAATGTCAGAGATGTCGACTTCTGATCGACGAACGAGAAAGAGCAGAAGGTCGAGCGGCCCCTGAAAACTAGAGAGTCGAACTTCATAATCATCCTGCAGTGCCATCAGCGCAGAGTATCCGCTAACCTAGCCAGAATGAAAGCCCCAGTGGAAACATCTGAATTCACCTTCTTGGCGGAAGTCATAGAGGCAGAATCTATGGCTCTTGGATCGATGGCTCGGGGACTTCGCGGTGGGTCGGTCGAATGCGCAGGATGGACTCGAGCTCTGGACTTGCTTGAATCTTGTACGGGTCATGTTGTCGTGGCTGGACTGGGAAAATCCGGTTTGATTGGCGCGAAAATCTCCGCAACTCTCGCTAGTTTGGGCCAACCTTCTCATGTCATCCATCCATCCGAAGCCGTCCACGGAGATCTTGGGCGAATGCGCGATGGCGATGTTGCTCTGCTGATTTCGTACAGCGGAGAAACCTCCGAAGTGATCGACCTTGCGCTGCACTTGAAGGCGGACGGAGTTGCGAGGATCGGAATTTCCTGTCGCACGACCACCAATCTGGCGCGACTTTGCGATGCACATATTTCCGTTGGCGATATTGTCGAGGCTTGCCCACTCAATCTCGCACCCACCGCCAGCACGACGGCGATGTTGGCGGCAGGGGATGCGTTGGCGTTGGCTCTTGCGCGCAGACGCAATTTTCAAGCAGATGATTTTCATCGTCATCATCCAGGTGGAATGCTCGGCGCTGGACTGCGGCAAATTACCGAAGCACTTCGCTTTCGCGTTGGACATAATTTGAACGTCGTCGCAGATTCGGTGAGTGTTCGCAAAGCTCTCGCTGCGACGGGTGAAGGTCGCCGTGCAGGTGCGGTCATGCTCGTCGATGCAGATGGTCGTCTCTCTGGAATCTTCACCGATGGCGATCTGCGAAGGCTCGTCAACGGTGGTGGATTGGAAGCACTCGATTCTTTGGTGTCGACTGTGATGACCGTTCGACCAACTTGCCTGACTGTTGACGCGCTTGTGCGCGATGCAGTCCGACTTGTGCAGGAAAAACGGCTTGACGAAATACCAGTCGTGGATTTGGCTGGAAAACCAGTGGGATTAGTCGACGTCCAGGACTTGATCGCGATGCGAGTTGTAGAAGGATAATTTCAATGGAAATGTACGCAATTGAAGTTGTTGGTGATTTGATGATCTTGCGTGCGGATGGCGGTTTGAACTCGGCAACGGCAGGTCAACTCTCTGAACAAATCACAGCACTTGTCAAAGGCGGAGTTCGCAACATCATCGTCGATTGTTCAAAAATGGAAATCATCTCCAGCATTGGCTTAGGATCATTGCTCTTGCTGCATACACGCAGCAAGAGCGTTGGCGGCGAAGTGAAATTATGCGGACTGAAGGGTTCGATTGTGCAAATTATTCGAATGACCAAATTGGACCGCATCTTCGAAATGTATGGAGATGTCGAAGAAGCGCGCTTGGCCTTTCGTCCGCTTTCAAAGCCTTGACCGGAAAATCATCCACCAAGCGCGGGCTTCTGTCGTGCCCCGAGCGAATCAGCTATCAGTTTCGCAACGCGATCTTGTAGTTTTTTCGCCTTTCCCACTGAATCCGCTTCGCAGAGATTATTTGCAAGCACGCTGAATGCATAACGCTTCCCATCGTGTGCGGTGACGAAGCCAGAAAGACAACTCACCTTATCGATATATCCCGTCTTGCACTGCACGGTTGCGACTGTGGGATTGATGTCCTTCATACGCTTGCGAACGGTTCCAGATTGACCACCGACGGCAAGACTGTCTAAAAAAATCGTTCCAATTGTCGCATTATTTGCGAGCGCAGTCATCCACGCCGTCATTCCATCAGCCGTCACTCGATTGCCGCGAGAAAGTCCAGAGCCATCAGATATGACGAATGTTTTTGCGCCTTCGCCGATGTTCCCTTCGAGAGCACGCTGGATGACGATCGATCCATTCGCCCACGATCCCGGTGTGCCTGTCAACTTTGCCGCGAGTCGCTTCATCAAACTTTCGGCATAGAGATTCTGACTCTCAACATTGCAGTGGGTGAGAACTGTCGACAGCGGCGTCTGCAGGACAGGGCCAACTGCGGTTCCTTTGGGAATGGGATCGTTTGCAGCAGCAAGTCGTATGTTCTGAACAGGAATTCCTGCAGCGATCAGTCGATGCGCGACGCACTGCGCCAGAAATGCTGCAGGATCACCGATACCAACTGTGATTGGCGCAACATACGGAATCTTCACATTTCCAAAGATCGTCAGCTCGCCACTCTCTGGTTGCCGAGCGATCCACATCGTGTTGCGATCAGACTTTCCAGTTCGGCTCGTTCCTTTATTGACGATTTTTATCCACGGCGCAGATGGACTCATCGATGTGATTTTGGGTGCTTGACCAGGGTTTGGTGAAGCTTTCACGCAAAGTCCGTTGCCGTGGAAATTCATCCCTGATGGCGGCGAGCAATATGCTTCATCGAGTTGATCCTTCGGCCAAAGTGGATGAGCTCCTTCTCGCACAAAGATGCGGTCGTCGACGATCAGTTCGCTCACACGCGTCATTCCACTTGTCTTGATTGCAGTCGCCCAAATCCCAAGCAGGTCATCGATTGTCAAGCCGTTATGTGCAACTCCTGAAGCATCAACATAAGAGGATTGTGCGAGCAATTCAGGATCGCCAAGCGCAGGATCTCCATCACCGACGATGAGTAATCGATCGCCATCTCGTAGGATTCGAGTGCGAAAGACAAAGTCAGGTCCAAGACCTAAGAGCGCCGCACCAGTTGTCAGCAATTTCATATTGCTCGCGGGTGTCATAGGTTGACTGCCGTTAATCGAGGTGACGGAATATCCCGTCTCGCAATCGCGAACGCTGACAGCGATAAGAGCTTTCTTCAGTCCCATCGAATTGACCTCTGATCGAATGGCTGAAGCGATGTCGCGTGGAGCAGAAGTCGCCGGCTGAGCCGCAGAGGGAATTGCAAGCGTGAGCGTCGATGCGTTCATCGCAGCAACAACGGCGCAAGTCAGGGTGAAAGTTGATTTTCTGGAAGGGGGGGTGCGAATAACTTCGGCGTACATAGGTGAGTTCTTATCGGCGCAACGGCCTAAAGTATTAGAAAAATCAGCGTGACTCTGAATCTTCGCAGACCCCCTCCAACGGGCTAATCGCAGGAGTGCCGCTCCAATTTGCCCGTAACCACTCGGTTGGCAAATGGCGTGTCGCTCTTTGCCATGTAGCTGCGAAACTTCACACTTTTTGGCCAACAGCATGTGTAACTGCGACCGTTCAATTCACGGTTGGCAATCACACCAGTGACGCCATAAACCATAAACAGCAATCAATAAAAAAAGCGCCTCGCAAATGTGCGAGGCGCTTAGATTTGTAAATCGTTTGCCTTCGATCAGGCGCCGACGCGCATTCGAACAAATGCCTTGATTGTCACGCCCTTTGGAAGAAGTTCGCGGATGCTTTTCTTGTCATCCTTCACATACTTCTGGCCCATCAGTGTGGTCTCTTCAAAGTACTTGCGAAGTTTTCCTTCAGCGATTTTCTCCGCAATTTGCGGTGGCTTGCCAGATGCTTCTGCTTCCTTCTTTGCTTCTTCTCGCTTGGATGCGATGAGATCGGCTGGCAATCCAGTTTCGTCGACGGAGAGGGGAGTTGGAACAACTGCAGCGATGTGCTGGCAGATTCCAGTGGCCAAATCTTCTGGCATATCGCCTTCGAATTGCAAGAGGACGCCAAGTTTGCCGTCGTGATGCAGATACTTGCCGAAAGCACCGCCATCAAGGCGAGTTCCGCGTGCAAACGAAATATTCTCGCCAGTCTTGATACGAGTGGTGTCCAACCGTGCAGTCATCGCAGGGGTCATTGCGACAGCTCCAGCGGCAGTGCCGACCGACATCGTTGCCAATTCCTTGGCGAGGTGGCGGAATTCGTCATTTTTCGCCGTGAAATCTGTTTCAGCGCGAACTTCGATGATCGAAGCCTTTGCAGTTTGGATCACGATTGCAATGCAACCTTCGCCAGCAGCTCGATCGGTGCGAGTGTCCATCTTTCCCTTAAGGCGTTCTCGCAACAGTGCTTCAGCCTTCGCAAGATCTCCGCCGGATTCGACAAGAGCGCTTCTGCAATCGCCGAAGCCAAGTCCCGTCGAATTGCGAAGTGCCATGACCACCTTGGCGTCAATGTTTACAGTTTCCATAATGTCTTCCTTTACAAATGTTTGACAGAGATCAGCCAGGATCAGTTGCGGTTGGTGCAGATGGTGCTGCTGATGCAGATTCCAACGCAGATCCGTCACTCAGTCCGCCACCAATTTCATCAACACGGAATCGACTTCGAACGCTGCGTCGTCGTGGTGATGGAACTTCGGAATCATCTCCACCTTCAGGCGCAGTTGTTGTTGCAGATGTCTGTCGTTGTGTCTTGCCGTCCTGCACAGATGCGGTCAGTTCGCGAATGACCAAGTCGATCGATCGCATCGAGTCGTCGTTTCCAGGAATTGGAATGTCCGAAAAATCAGGATCGCCATCAGTGTCAATCAAGCAAATCGTCGGGATTCCTAGGTTTTTTGCTTCACGAACTGCATTCATCTCGCGGTTGACATCGACAACAACGAGCGCAGCAGGAAGTTTGGTCATCGATCGCACGCCGTTGAGATTGCGATAAATTTTCTTCAACTCTCGGCTCAGTTGTGATTCCATCTTCTTGGAATAACTTTTCATCCCGCCAGTTGCGACGAGTGCTTCTAGTTCCTCAAGGCGCTTCAATCGATCGCGCACCGTGCGGAAATTGGTCAGCAACCCACCAAGCCAACGCTCCGTGATGTATGGCATCTGACAAGCGGCACAATGCGTTTCGATCGCGCTGCGTGCTTGACGCTTGGTTCCGACGAAGAGCACATCCTTGCCTTCGCTGACAGTCTTGGAGATGAATTTCTTCGCCAACAGGAGACCCTTGATGGTCTCGCGGATATCGATGATGTGAATTTGATTCTTGACACCCTGAATATAGGGAGCCATCTTTGGATTCCAATTCGATCTTCGTTGACCGAAGTGGATTCCTGCTTCAATGAGTTCGTTGACAAGTGACATGTGAGATTCCTTTTTCGAAACACTTCCAAGACGAACTCGATGATGAGCAGACTGGAAGCAGCGACACCCGAACGTTCAGCCGGTGGAAGCCTTGCGGCGCAGCACGCTCGATAGGGCGCTTTTGCGGGGGAGAAACGAATGAAATCCCAAACTCACCGAAGCCTGGGACATTTGCCAGATCCTCCGAACACACATTCGGGGGGAAATAGCGGAGGGTTAATGTATCACGACCTACTTTTTTCTGCAACCTATTATCTGCCCCCATGCTTGACAAGGTTTTTAAGGCGTATGACGTGCGGGCAACATATCCATCGCCACTCGATGAGGCGATTGCGTGGAAAATTGGTTACGCAAGCGCGCGCTGGTTGACCGAACGTGCCACGAAGGACGGCGTCGACCAACCAAAGATGCGTCACATCGTTGTTGGTCGTGATATGCGCAAGAGTTCTCCATCGCTTGCCAACGCGCTCAAGCGTGGCATTCGAGATTTCGGCGCGCATGTGATCGATGTTGGAATGGTTGATACGCCGATGACGTATTTCGCAATCAATCATTTCAATTGTGCTGGCGGAATTGAAGTGACTGCGAGTCACAATCCTGCGCAGTACAACGGATTCAAGGTCAGTCGAATTTACGCAAAGCCCGTCGGCACTGGCAGCGGACTGGAAGTGATTCGCGAATACGCCAAGGAATGTGAAGAAGCAAATGTCGATCGTCGCGCGGGACGCGAGGAACAAATCGATTTGTGGAGCGCATATCGAGATCATCTCTTGCGCTTATTGCATCCGTCTGTTCTCGATGGGTCATGTCGATTACGCGTTGCCATCGATGCGAGCAATGGAATGGCTGGAACGATGGCGCCCAAAGTGCTTGATGGAGTTGCAGGCTTCGATATTCAATCGATCAATTTCGACAATAGTTCTGGCGAATTTGTGCACGAACCCAACCCGCTCGTCGAGGCGAATCTCGCATCGGTCCGCGCTGCGGTGATCGCTGGCAAGATGGACTTTGGAGTTTGCTTCGATGGAGATGCAGATCGCTGCGTCATTGTCGATGAACGCGGTACGCCGATCGGCTGCGATCTTCTGCTTGCTGCGCTTGCTGGAGAAGCTCTCAAATCCACGCCGGGTTCGGCAGTTGTCTATGACCTTCGTTCGTCGCGCAGCGTTCGAGAAGCAATCGTCGAGGCTGGTGGAGTGCCGATCGAGAGTCGAGTCGGTCATGTTTTTATGAAGGCGCGTTTGGCGGAGACACGCGCTCCAATTGGTGGTGAACTCTCTGGACACTTTTATTTCGCAGACATGTTTAATGCCGACAGCGGCATTCGCGCATTTCTCGCCGTTGCAAGTTTGCTTGCTGCGAAGAAGATGCCGCTCTCAAAGATCATCGCGCCATTCCAGCGATATCAACAATCGGGCGAGATTAATTTTCAGAACGAGGACAAATTGGGAGCGCTCGCCGCACTGCGCGCTGCATATCCGTCAGGGAAATTTACGGAGTTGGATGGATTGAGTCTTGATGCGGGTGAGTGGTGGTGCAATGTTCGACTCAGCAATACGGAGCCATTGTTGAGGTTGAATCTCGAATCACGAGATCGTGCAACAGTTGATCGACAAGTTGCGGCGTTGACGCCGATCTTGGGCAAACGAGTCGATCACTAGTTTGTGTGGGTTGCAGGTGGAACCGATACGGCCGGTTCTCTAGTGACAGTTGTGAAATCGAGCAGAACATTGCGAGAGCCGTGAAAAGTCCCGCCGGGGTTCAAACAGTCCTCGGCGATCGACACGATCGATTTTACGAAATTTGATTGCAAGTTCCGTCGGCCACCTGAGGAACTCGCTTGGCGGAACTTTTCAACGGCTTACAAGGTTGTGAGAGATTCGACTGAGTTGGGACAACAGAGAGAGTTGTGAAATCGAGCGGCTTGCTATTCTTGGACTCGAATGCAACACATCGAAACAGATACCGCACGCGTTGTTCTGGAATCACTCTCCGAAGGTCGGATGACCATCGCAATTCCTCGCACGAATTATTCTTTGGACCTTGTCGATACCAACCCCGCTGCAAGATCAACTCTCACCAGTCAGATCGGTCGGCACATCAGCGGCGTTGTGCATGCTCGCGCACTGAAGATGCACAGAGCAACTGGCGGTGGCGTGTATATCGAACCAGTAAACGGACATCCTCGCAGCGTTCAAGGTCGCGTGTTGGCAACGGATACGGTGTCAAACAAAATTCTTGTTCATGTCGTGATCCCAATGTGGATCACGGTTCCAGCAGGCCAAGCCGCCGCAGATTTTTCGACTGGCGAACTTCTCAACTTCTATGTCGAAAGCGGAACATCGTTCGCTTCGGCATCAACTTGATTATGGCGCAGATGAAATCGCACTCAAGACACGCTTGCGTGTTCCTGGTCCGTCATAGACAGCGACTTCGCCTGCGCCGACTCGATCAACTCCAATTCGCACCAGTTGTGATCCTGACCCGCTTCGAACACTGATTGCGCCACCATCTGCATCGCTTGCTGCGCCTGCAATGACCACAGCTTTCCCATCAGCCTTGGCAAGATTCAGCAATCCACCGTTTGTCGATGATCCCAGCCCTGCAACTCGCGTAGTTCCTTGGAGAAATGAAATCATTCCCATTCCATTGATTCCTGATTCGAGAATTGCCACAGGTTGTTGTAGTGATCCAAACAGCGAGAATCGCGCGCCAGATTCTGATTGCGCCATTGCGGCGATTGCTTCGGTTCCATCAGCTCTAAATAGGTGCATCACTCCACCTGTGTCGTTTTGTGCTGATTCGAGAACCGCAGATCGCGAACCATTGCTATTGGCACAACCGATCGAACCACCAGTTTTGAATGCGACCATTTGCGCGGCAAGTGTTCCGTCATTTTGTGCAACTCGAATGATTCCACCTTCGCCATCAACCGCGCCCATTGCAGCAAGTTCTTCTCCTACTGCACTGCGAATGTTGATGCCAGTCGATGTGCCCGCCATCGCCGCTACCAATCGTGGATGTCCTTGACCATCAACAATCGCCATTGAAGGTCCACCAGTTTCAGCGCATATGCGTACTGAACCACTTTCATCTGGCATGATCGCTTCGATGCGTCCGCCTTGCGATGTCGCGTAAACGCTCGCAACTCCACTGCCAGCGTTATTCCAAATCGCAAGATCTCCTCCGTCGTTGTTCGCACCAAATCGCAAGACATTTGTTCCGCTGTTACTCCAGACATCAATCTGCCCGCCATTCTGTCCAATGCCTGCAAGAAGAACGATCTTGTCATTCTGATCAACGACTTCGAAGCGACGCGCACGAATGACTTCCGCGGTTTGCGATGGACGAGTCGCAGCGAGTCCTGCCAGTGAGATCAATGCCACTCCAGCAGAGACAGCAAGTATTTTCCATCGTCGAGCGCGATGATCGGCATGCTGCAATTCTGCGATGCGTGCCTCGAGTGTTTCCATGCGCTGCGAAAGTGTTTGATCGATAATTAAATTGGTGTTCATTCGTAAAGTTCCTTCTGATTGTTAGGATACGAAGATGGCAAAAGTCCGCACGCGCAAGAGAACATCAAAGCAACACGCAGGTGCCTCGACGGCACACTTGTCGGGATCGCTCGGTTTGGCGCTTCTTGGAACGAAGTTCATGGGGCGTGCACATTCGATTGCGTGGGCGAATGCGCCGAAGTTTTTCGATTTGCCACTGAACGTCGATCTGAATTGGGCAGCAGGGCGTGATGCCGCTGAGACCCATGAATTTGCACGGGTCTGGGGATGGAAGGCGTCGACCATTGATTGGCATGAGACCCTGACGAATCCATCCGTCCAATTGGTCGATGTCGTCACGCCAAATCATGTCCACGCAGAGATGGCGATCGCCGCTCTCGAAGCTGGCCACCATGTCGCGTGCGAAAAACCATTGGCTGGAACTTTGGATGACGCGCGTGAAATGCGCAATGCTGCGCGCAAGGCTGCCAAGCGCGGAGTCAAGACATTTGTTTGGTTCAACTACCGACGTGCGCCTGCTGTTGCTCTTGCGCATCGACTTGTAAAAGAAGGTTGCATCGGTCGCATCTTTCATATTCGTGCTTCGTATCTTCAAGATTGGGGTGGACCAGCAACCCCATTAAGCTGGCGATTCCAATCATCGCAAGCAGGATCTGGAGCGCACGGTGATTTGAATGCACACATTATTGATATGGCGCGCTTCATTTCAGGCGAAGAGATTTCGCAAGTCGTCGGTGCAGTCGAAGAAACATTCATCAAAGAGCGACTGCTTGTTGTCGATTCGGAAGTTGCGCTCAGTGGCGATGATAAATCTGCAGGTCGCAGCGCTGGAAAGCAATCGAAGAAAATGGGAAAATCCACGGTCGATGATTGCGTGCTTTTTCTCGCTCGCATGAGTGGCGGTGCAGTCGCATCTTTCGAGGCGACGCGACTTGCGACGGGGAATAAGAATCGTAATTGCATCGAAATCAACGGTGAAAGAGGTTCGATTCGATTCAACTTCGAGCGCATGAACGAACTCGAATTCTGGGATCAATCACGCCCCGAAGCGGTGAAGGGCTGGACGAATATTCTGTGTACAGAGAGTGCGCATCCGTATGTCAAAGGCTATTGGCCGCCTGGCCATCTCATTGGATACGAGCACGGATTTGTCAGTCAAGCTGCGGACATCGTGCGTGTGCTTGGAGGTCAGCCTGCAGAAGTCCCGCTTCCAGATTTCGAAGATGCATGGAAGACACAGTGCGTGCTCGAAGCTGTGATTCGAAGCGCACGCCGTCGCCGACCGATCGCAGTATCGGAGATTGATTGAGTCATGGGTATTCGTTTGCGTGATCATCAAATTTCTCTTGTATCCAAACTTCACTCGACAGAGCGAGAAGCGTTGGCCGCACTTGTCTCTCTTCAGAAAAATGATGGTCACTTCTGCGGCGAGTTGGAAGGTGATTCCATTTTGCAGTCGGAGTATCTGCTGATGAAGTGGGCGCTTGGACAAGAATCAGCACCGATGTCCGATGGTCGTTCGGGGCTTGAAATCCTTGGAAAGATCGCAAACTATCTTCGATCTCAGCAACGACCCGAAGGAGGATGGGGGCAATACCCTAGATCTTCCGACGATCTTTCATCAACTGTCAAGGCATATTTCGCACTCAAGTTAGCTGGAGACGATCCGGCAGAACCACACATGATTCGCGCTGTGAAATGCGTGCATTCCATGGGTGGAGCGGAGCATTGCAATTCGTTTTCCAATTTCTATCTTGCTGCACTTGGGCAAATTCCCTGGTCTGCAGTGCCGACGATTCCGCCTGAAGTTGTTTGGTTGCCGAAGTGGTTTTTCTTTCACCTCAGCAAAGTCAGTGCGTGGAGTCGAACGATGATCTTGCCCTTGTCGATTGTCAGCGTGCTTCGTCCAACGAGAGAGATTTCAGCATCGCAAGGAATTGACGAACTCTTTTTGAATCAGCGTGAACGCACTCGACTTTATCGCCGAAGTGTTGGATCGGTTTTCTGGCGCGCAATTTTTGGTGTGATTGATCGATCGCTGAAAGTTGCAGAGCGAATCGGTGGTTCGCCTTGGCGCAAAAACGCAATCGCCGATGCGTTCAAGTGGATCATGCGCCGCACAAGTCAAGATCGTCCAGCGCCAACAAGTGGGCTTGGCGCGATTTTTCCACCGATGGTTTATATTCAGATTGTGATGAAAGCTCTTGGAATCGACCGCGACGATTCGCGCGTCATCAGAGCCGAGAAAGATCTCGATGCATTCTTTATCGAGGATGGAGAGATGATTCGCATTCAGCCTTGCTTCTCGCCAGTGTGGGATACAGGCATTGCGCTCTATGCGATGAATGATTGCGGGCTTGACGCGAATGATGCGTGCGCCGCGCGTGCGGCCTCGTGGCTTGTTCGAAAAGAATGCGTTTTTCACGGAGATTGGGCGGAAAATTGTCCCCCAAACACCCCTGCAGGTGGTTGGTACTTCGAATATGAAAATGGCTGGTATCCCGATTGCGACGACACCGCAATGGTCGCGATGGCTTTGCTTCGTACGGGTGGATCTGCTGCGAAAGCAGCGGCAGTGCGGGGGATCGATTGGATTCTCGCGATGCAGAACGAAGATGGAGGATGGGCGGCCTTTGACCGAACATGTGATCGACCAATTCTTGAATGCGTTCCATTTGCCGATCACAATGCGATGCAAGATCCATCATGTCCAGATATCACAGGGCGTGTGCTTGAATGCCTTTCGTGGTATGGGATGCGTGTGGGAGATCCCGCCATAGATAGAGCGATTCAATACATCAAATCAAAGCAAGAAGTCGATGGATGTTTCTTTGGCAGATGGGGAGTGAATTATATTTATGGAACTTGGCAGTCGATCATTGGTCCTATTCGATGTGGAGTCTCGCCAGTCGAGCCATGGATCTTGCAAGCAGGAGAATGGATTCACTCGATTCAACAAGAGAGTGGTGCATTTGGTGAGAGTGCGGATTCGTATATCGATGCAAGCTTGAAGGGCAAGGGGCCACCAACCGCATCACAGACGGCGTGGGCTGCGATGCTTCTGCAAGAAGTCTTTGGTCCACACGATCAGGGTCTTGAACGCGCGATGGAGTGGTTGGCTCGGACGCAGCTCAGCGCTTCAGATGCGGCAGACAAAGCACGCAATCCCGACGGTGATCCAGCGGGATCTTGGTGCGAAACTGAATTCACTGGAACTGGATTTCCCTGCGTTTTCTATCTTCGATACCACCTCTATCGATTGTATTTTCCGCTGATGGCAATTGGTCGATTCTTACAGGCGCGGAAGATTCAGAGTGGCGCATTTCAGAATGGCGCGGTTGATTCGAACGCCAGTTTTTCGCCAGTTGCTGGATGCGTAAACGCAAGTTGATCGGCGTGCAGGCAGAGTCGCGGCGAAAGCGCGCGAATCTCGTCGCTTGCATACAGATCGTCTCCAAGTATTGCATGACCAATGATCAAGAGATGAAGACGAAGTTGGTGTGAGCGTCCGGTTTGTGGATGCAAGTGCAACCGTGCTGACGGCGGAGTTTCTATGCGCTCGACTACTTCATACAGAGTGACGCTTGGTCGTCCGTGCACATGATCGATTTTCTGTCGAGGCGAACGCTCAAAATCTTTGGCAATCGGCAGATCAATTTTCCCCGAGTCGTGAATTGGATGTCCACCAACCAATGCCGTGTATCTTTTGCTCACGCTTCGAGCTTCAAATTGCATAGAAACTTTTCGGTGACTCTCCGCGTCAAGCGCCATCACCATCAATCCGCTGGTATCTCGATCGAGTCGGTGCACAATGCGTGCCCCAGCGAATTCCGTAGCGACACGCACTGCGATGCAGTCCGTCTTTTCTGGACCAATGCCTGGAACAGACAAGATGCCCCACGACTTATTGATCACGATCAATTGCGAATCGAGATGTACGATCTCATACCCGCGTCCTAGAATGTTCGGTCCATCGTCCATTACACCTATTGTCACCAATGATGCCACTCTCTGCCGCTGTTTTTTCCTCTTTCTTTCTTGCTCAAGCCCCTGTGGCTGTTCCGCCGCAGACCGAGGATCCTGCACTTTGGATCGCTGCTGAACGGGAGCAGTTGACAGGACAGACCCAATTGACATTCCCAGATCGTTTCATCAAGGCGGGCGAAGCATATTTTTCTCCAGATGGCCGAAGAATTATTTTTCAGGCGGTCGAGCAACCTGCTGCTGGACAAACTCCAGATGATTTTTATGCGATGTATGTCGCAGACTTTGGCCCCGATGCCGCCGGCAAATCGAATCTGATAAATGTTCGTCGAATCAGTCCGCCGCATTCCGCAAACACCTGTGGATGGTTTGATGCATCACGAAATAATATTGTCATATTCGGATCGACTCTTGTTGCGCCACAATCCAATGATGCACCTGGATATCAACGCGGAACGGGTCGGTACAAATGGCAATTTCCACCCGAGATGCGGGTGATCGAAATCGATCTTGATCAAGCGGACGACATTGCGTCTGGAAAGTTGCAACCCAAGATCATCGCTGGTGACGGCAGTGCGTACGCTGCGGAATGCACGACAACGCAAGATGGAAAAAATATTTTGTATTGCACTCTGGCAACAGGTCAAGGCGACATCGTTGTCAAGAATCTCTCGACAGGCGTGGTCTCTCCACTGATTCAAGTTGCGGGATATGACGGCGGCCCATTTTTCTCTGCGGACGAAAAACATATCTGCTATCGCTCGGACCGAAAGGGAGACAGCCTTCTGCAGGTGTATGTCAGTGATGTTGTTCGAGGCTCAGACGGCACAATCACAGGGTCCACAAATGAGCGGCAAATGACGGCAAATGAGCATGTCAATTGGGCGCCATATTGGCATCCAGATGGCAGTCGGTTGGTGTATGCATCCAGCGAAGTTGGACATTCGAATTACGAAATTTTTTCTGTCTCAATGGCAAATGATGCCGTAACCAAATCGCCTCGTCGAGTGCGCATAACCCAAGCTGAAGGGGCTGATGTATTGCCTGCGTTCGATTCGACTGGTCGCCGAATGATGTGGACAAGCCAGCGTGGTGCTGGCCGAACGAGTCAATTGTGGATCGCCGAGCTGACCGCTCCCACGACCGCTCCCACGACCGCGCCCACGACCGCGCCCACGACAAAGAAGGCTCCATGAGCATTTTTGACGAGCGTCGATATCTCATTCCGTTTCGCAGCCAGCTACTGCCACAACTTTTCACGGATACGTTGATCATCGGCGGCGGTGTTGCAGGAATGCGAGCAGCACTCGAAGCAGCAGCTCACGGAAATGTATTCGTGCTTGCAAAGGGTCCGATGGATCTTTCGAACTCGCAGTGGGCGCAAGGTGGAATTGCTGCAGCATTGGATGAAGGCGATTCGACAGAGGCGCACTTTCGCGACACGATGAGTGCGGGTGTCGGACTTTGCGAGCCTGCAGCAGTGCGAACCTTGGTCGAAGAAGGACCTCGCGAAATCGAATGGCTTATTCAATCTGGAATGCGATTTGACCGTGGACAGCAAGGTCGGGTCTCACTTGGATTAGAAGGTGGTCACGGACATCCGCGAATCGTGCATACCGATGGCGATTTGACCGGCCGAGAATTGATGCGAGCGCTTTGCGCATCTGTCGAAAAAACCCATGGAATCCGCATGTTTGACAGGTGTTTCGCAATCGATCTCTGTACGGATGCAACTGGTCGCGTTGCGGGGGCAATCACATGGCATCCTCGATATGGACTGCAAGTGATTTGGGCGCGTGCAACAATTTTGGCCGCAGGTGGTGCTGGTCAGGTCTATCGAGAGACATCGAATCCACGACTTGCGACTGGTGATGCGATTGCAATGGCGTGGAGAGCAGGCGCAGTGATTCGCGATATCGAATTCATGCAGTTTCATCCGACAACTTTGTATATCGCCGGAGCGCCTCGACACTTGATCAGCGAAGCAGTACGCGGTGAGGGAGCGATTCTTGTCGATCGACTTGGCGAGCGCATAATGGCGCGGCGACATCCTCAGCAAGATCTTGCTCCACGTGATGTGGTGACACGCGGGATTGTCGAGCATCTTGCAAGCAGGGGAGATTCGTATGCGTTCTTAGATGCTCGCACTCTTGGGAGTGCAGGATTTTCGAAACGATTCCCAGGACTTGCAGCGATGCTGGCGGGATATGGAATCGATGGTGGAGCCGATCTGATTCCAGTGCATCCTGCTGCGCATTACACCGTTGGCGGAATTGAAGTGGATGTTGATGGTCGAACGAATATTCCAGGTCTCTATGCTTGCGGAGAAGTTGCCTCCAATGGGGTGCATGGTGCAAATCGTCTCGCAAGCAACAGTTTGCTTGAGGGCTTGGTCTTTGGTCGCCGTACAGTTCTTGCTGCGATCAAGGATTCGCTTCCAGATCCTGTGCCGCTGCAGTGGGAGAGCCGAGTTCGTACTTCTGTCGCAGGCGAACTCGATCTTTCTGATGTGCGATCAAGCCTGCGAAGCGCAATGTGGCGCAATGTTGGCATCGTTCGCGAAGGGGCAAAGATGCGTGATTGTTTAGATATGTTTTCATTCTGGGGTCGATATGCGCTTGGATCCGTCTTTGAAACTCCAGAGGGTTGGGAGACTCAAAATTTGCTTACGGTCGGTCACTTGATGACACGAGCAGCGGCAGAGCGCAGAGAGACTCGTGGGACTCATATGCGAACCGATTGGCCTGCTGAAGATCCTGCAGGTGCCTTTCACTTGAGTTGGAAATTGGGCGAAAATTCTGTGCGTCGAACGCTCGTTGGCAGCGAGGTTGAAAACAAGCCGTGACTTTTCACTCGCGTACGACTGCATTGTTCTTGCAAGTGATCATCATTGCCTTGATATGCACAGTTACTCTCTGTGGATTTGGATGTGAGCAGACAAAGACAGTTTATGTCAAACGCGGCGCTGGAATGCTTGGACTCGAAGGAACGGTTGGTCAAGAGATTGTTCTTGAAGATGGATCACGTGTTGTCGTTGTAGACGAATTGCCGAAGAAGAAAACCGCAACAGAAAAAGCTGCTGCAGCGGAAATGAGCAACAAGGTCGTCGATCCGATCTTTACTGCGCCTCCTTACAGTTTGGCTGGTCAGCCACTACCGCCTGAGCCGAAGAAAGAACCCCCCAAGGAATTGAAGTTGCGTGAAGAAGAGCGTGATGGTTCGATCACGCTTCGCGCTGTAATGCCGGAGCATGTCATGGCGCACTTTGTGGAAGCTGTTAAGAAACAGGAGTACGGTCCGTTCTATTCGCAGATGCTTGCGGATGAGGCGCGTCAGGCGTACGAGCGCGCGGGTGGTGAAGCGGTCTTCGTCGAATGGGCTGAGAAAAATCGCAAGGAATTGCTCACCTTTTTGAATCGAATGGGGTCGAATTGGAGTGGATCGGAAGTTGTGACTGAAAAGGTCAGCACGCTTCGGATGCGCTATCGATTAGACCGAAGAAATCTTCCTGATATTCGATTCGAGGTGGTTGAAATCGTCAAAGAACACGGCGGCGTGCGGTTGGCCATGATTCGCTGAACATCTGCCCAGATTTACTCGAACGATCCGCGGTCAAGAAGATCGAAGTTGTAAAGGGAGCGAATTTGTTTGGGCGAAAGTGTGGCGAGTTTCTCTAGGACTTTGACTGCTTTCTTGGGCTTCTTGATTCCCAAACGACCAAGCAGTTGGAATTTCTTCGTCAAGATATCTGTCAAATTCGCTGTCGTGTTGCGAGCGTGGCCAGAGGGGTACATCACAAGACCACTCTCTAGTTTCTTGCCGTCCTTCATCTCGATCGAGAGAGAAGTGGGGATGCCATCTGGATATCGACGGTCATAATCTGGTCCGCCATGTTCGAAGTGAATCTTCGTCATCAATTCACGCGTGCGAACATCGTTGATTGCTTCTGCAGAATAATCATGAGGGACAAGCATGATTTCTTTCCACCAATCATCGCTTGTTGCTGGCATTGATTCGCCCGAGGTGATCTCATGCGTCTCAATCGCTTTGCGAAGAAGTGTTGACACGATATAGAGCATCGAATGATCGGCCGATTGGCGAGTTTTCGGATCGCGCTTCGCAGGATCTCCGATGATTGAAAATGCAGGTTCATACGCGCTGATGCGAATCGCAGCGATATCTGCGCTGTGATTCAGCAAAGATGGATTTGCAACGATGAGATCGATCAACCCTTGCAGCGCTCCAGCGGACTGATGCTCATAGAGGCCAAGTTTGAAATGCATTCCCATCACGGCGAAATCTTCCCCAGCGAATCCCAAGACGAGATCAAATGGACTATCGCCCTTGGTCTTCTCGAACTGTCGAAACATACTTTCTGGATTGCGGAAAATATCGCGTGGACCCATAAAACCTCGCATCGATCTTTGCATCGAAAGCACTGCGACTTCCGCGCTGATTGCAGCAGATGCACCTTTGGAATCAGATAGTTGCTTTCCTGCGCGAATTGCTCGCCACGGGATGTAATGCGCAACAACCATTCCGATAGCGCTTTCAATTTCTTCTGCGGTTGCTCCAAGCATTGCGCCATAGACGGCAGCACTTGCGATTGCGCCGTGAACGACATGATCGATCTTGTATGTCTTCAGGCTGAATACTTCGGCGAGGCGACCTCGAATCTCGTCGATGGCAATCATCCCTCGCAAAGTTGTTGCGCCGTCAAGCCCTGCAATATTCGCAGCAGCGACAGCAACGGGATAAAAATCATTGTGTCCAAACTCGCCTGCAGTATGACCGAGGGAAGGATTGAATCCAAAGTTTGTGCCGTTGGAATCCCATTCACGAACGGCTGAACAATTCGCTACAACTGCTTTTTCAGCTGCGACTAATTTTCCTGAACCAAAAACGCGAGCGCCAGATTTCTTGTTTGAATATCCAAGCGCTTCTTCGCGCAGTAATCGGGGAGCGTTTGTTCCAAGCGCGAGCGCAGATGCGCCACAAAGCACGCTGTCGGTGTGAAAGAGAATCGTTCGCGATTGGACACTCGCAGCGGGATCGCCGCTTTGCATAAAGTCGATTGCGTATTGTCCGATTCCCAGTGCTTGATTTGTATTTCGTGGAAGGGTTGTTGCGCTCATAGTGTTCTCAATCAGAAGGTTCTCGCTCAGGATGTTGTAGATGTTGAGCGCAGAAGTCTACGCAGAACTCCCCGAAATTGGCGACAGTCAAGCCTGCTCGAGAAGTGCTTCGTACAGTTCGATGATGCCCTTACCTTGGGTCGCAACTGTTTCATAAATCTTGCGTCCGGCCGCAACATCCAGCAGTTCACGCACCAGTTGAGCCTCTCCCGCATGGTCTGCCTTGTTTGCTACGAAAAGGTCTGCGATTTCCAAGATGCCCGCCTTGTCCATTTGCACGCTATCTCCCATGCCAGGCACAGTGACAACTGCAGTTCGATCGACATGATGTCGAATTGCAACATCATTCTGTCCAGCGCCAACAGTTTCGATGATCAGCATTTCATATCCCGCTGCACCGACAAGTCCAACAAGTTGGTCGAGCGATCGATAGTCCTCGCCAACGATTGCGAGACTGCGATAAAAAACATTTTCGTCGACTGCATTAAAATCAACACGCAGTCGATCGCCCAAGAGCGCACCACCAGTAATCGGACTCATCGGATCAAATGCGATCACAGCAATTCTGTGCTTTCGACGAACGGCTTCGGCGGCCATTGCAGCGACCAGAGTGCTTTTGCCCGCACCAGGTGCGCCAGTGATTCCAACGACTCTGCGTGGACGTTTCAGTGGCGTGTGGGCCGGAAGTTTGCCAGCGTTCGCCATGGACATCAACCTGGCAAGTTTTGCAGTCGAATTCGCATCCTGTGGGAGGGGCGAATATTCCCTGACGCACTCGCGCACACTGTCGACGATTTGATCCATACTCGTGCCAGTGTGATAAATGCGAGCGACACCTTTGGCGAGCAGAGTTGGCACATCTTCTTGAGGAATAATGCCGCCGACATTGATGGGAATATCACCTCGCCCCATAATTCGAAGTTCATCCAGCAATTTCGGGACAAGCACAAGATGTGAGTTGCTCATCATCGACGCAGCGACACAATCCACATCCTCGTCGCGGGCTCCGATTGCCAAGCCTCGTGGCGTTTGCCAGAGTCCCGAATAAATGACATGAATCCCACTATCTCGCATTATTCGCGCGATCAATTTGACACCGCGGTCGTGTCCGTCGAGTCCCATCTTTCCAAGTAATACCCGTGGACGATGCGCAAGATCTGAGCATCGATCTCGCTTTTCAATAGCGGTTGTCGGGTCGGTCAGTCCGCGCGGCATCAGATTTCTCGTGGTGCAGAACCATCGGTAGCACCGGCCGGTTTGCCAGTCTCTTCGCCAGTTTTGTCGCCACCCTCTTCGTCTGCAGGCTTCCACTTCGTGCCATCTCTGTTCCAAACTTCAGGTTCGAAGCGATTGGCTATTTGTCCGACGATCAGATTTGCGTTTTGCATCATGTAGTCATCGATCTTCATTTGCTCGCCGCCGACTCCATGAACAGTTGCGATTGACTTACTCATCCACTTTGACATATCGATGGATTTGATTTGATCTGCCGTCAGTCGAATTTCGTTTGTAATGAGTGTTCCATCTGCGTCCAATTCTAAGCGTTGCCTGCGTAGCTTTATGAGTGCCCAGAAACACCGCGGCGAACCAAGGACTCCGCAGCCGATGACATAGACCCAAAGTTGCAACGGTCGGTCATACGCGGGTACTGGTTCAGGAACGCCATCCGTATAGCCTTCGAGAACTTTCTTTGCGGCTTCATATTCAGTGATCTCGCTTTCGCTCAGAGGCTTCGTTGCAGATTGTTTTTCAAGTCGGTCGAAGATCTCTTTTGTTGCGGAAAATGCAGCGAAATCACTCTCATTTTTTGGGATACGAACCCAATAGTCATATCCGCCCCACACGCCAAGAACCAAGCAAAGAACGCCATAAGACAATAGCCAAACGACTCTGCTGGTTCGAGCATTTGAAATGACATTCATACAGTGGATTCTAGCGAATTTCTTTTGCTTGGAGCGCATAATCGGTGTAATCTTCTCTTATGAAAGATCGACCATTGCTCTTCCCTTCAATTTTTGTACTTGCAGCCGGTGCGATGTTGCAAGCCACTGCCCAAGGCGCCTGTCCAGGTGATATCAATGGAGATTTGCAAGTTGATGCGGCAGATTTAACGATACTTCTATCGAATTGGGCTGGAACTGGGCAAGCAGATTTGAATTTAGATGGATTTGTCGATGGAGCAGATTTATCGATCCTTGTTTCACTCTGGGGTCAGGTTTGCCAACCTCCGCAACCTTCTGCGGAAACTCTTCTCGCTTGTGTCCCACTGACTGCGGCGCCATATGCATCATTTGTGCAAACATTTATTGCGGGGACTACGGTTACGATCGCGGTTGATCCTGGTTTGACTGCGATTCAAGTTGGTGCAACGGCTGATTTCTTTGTCGTTGCTGCGCGCACAAGCAGTGAATGGGCCGCCAATAATCTGTTGACAGATGTGCGAGGCACATCGCAGCCGATCACATTTGCAGCTGGTGGAATTGCAGCAAATCGATTTACAGTTACGGGGGGATCCACGCTTTCTGGTGATGGCGGGCTTTCAGTCGGTCGTGGATATGACCTTGTCATCGATATGGACCGAAATGGTCAATTCTCAATTGGTGATTTGATCGATGGCGGCGACGATCGTGCTGGCCTTTGGATCTCCCGCGATCCAACTGCAACTGGACCTCTCGCAGTAACCACTCTGAGTAGTTACACAGCATCAGGTGCGACATCTGGTTTCACGCTTGCTCGACTTTGGTATCCGACGACTGTTGCTTCGATGACTCCAAGACCACTCGTTGTGATTTCACATGGCAATGGTCATCAATACACGTGGTATGACTATCTCGGGGCTCATCTGGCGAGTTGGGGATACATCGTCATCAGCCATCAAAACAATACGGTTCCTGGCATCGAGACATCTTCGACGACGACATTGCAACACACCAATGCGATTATTGCGCAACAAGCCACGGTTGCAAGTGGTGCAATCAATGGAAAGATTGACGCATCGCGCATCTCCTGGATTGGCCACAGTCGTGG
>CAMBWI010000026.1 GCA_945871445.1 Singulisphaera sp. GP187
TCGCAAGTCGAAATTGATGGATCTGTTGACCACAATTCGAGTTCGAGTAAATAGATTCCTGTATCTGGAACAGTGAACCCAGATGCAGGAAGAATTCTGAATGAAAAATGTTTGTGCCATCCACCATCGGGTTGGACTGCAAGCGAAAAACCTACGACAGGAGCCGCAGCAGTTGTGACATTGGCAGTGAGGAAGGACATTTTGACCTTTTCGCCCAGAGCAGGGCCACCAGAATCAGTTTGCGAAAATCCATTTCCATTCCAGAGAAGGAGCGGCGAACGAATGTTGAATCCCAAGCGAAACGCTGAATTCAATGTTCCTGGAAAAGCATCAAAGCCAGGATTGCCCGTGAATTCTGGAATTCCAGTATCTCCAAATGTCGCCGAAAAAACTCGCCGAGGCTCTCCAAGCCCTCCATCAGAAATAGTATGAGTCGTCAATTGCCCCGCACTGTTCGTATCAAGGCCAATGTCGCCAATATGCTGCGCAAGAACATTTGATGTGCATGTTCCTACAAGCGCGAAGGAAGCAAGAAAATTTATTGTTGAATGTCGCATTGTTGTCAGTCCTTTATGGCAGAGAAGGATCAAATTGATTGTGTTCGCAATCTTGATAAACATCATCAAATTCCATCGTCGCAACATGGCCGTCGAGAAAACTCCAATTGGATTTCGATGGGCGCGATGGCGTTTGGCGGTCTGCGGCATTGATTGCAACCTGACTTGCAGCAAATTTTGGGACTTCAAGTTCCGCAAGCGAGCACCACTCTTCGATATGTGGGTGATCTGCGGCGGCGAATGATCCTTTTTCGGTCATCAGTAGAAAGCAAACGATCTTGCTTGTATCTCGAATGCCATTCATCGAATCAACGCCAGACCCCGCTCCACCAAGCGCCACGAGAGGTGAATAGTTGCGCGACAAATAGTTGTTCAGTCCATAACTCGTTTGGCGATACGCAGCCGATGCGCCACTTCCAACTGGAGTCCCAGATTCTCCGACATCTTGTGACCAGTGTGGAGAATTGTCTAGGGGACTTTTTAACGACATAGCGCCGCCGTAATAAGGGCGCAGGGTATTGACGAATGAGTTCTTGATATTTCCGCTTCCACCATGCGGCAATCCAGCATCAACGAAGTGATCTTTGAATACATTCATGTATGCAGCATGTGCCATCGAGAGACCGCGAAGATTGGAAAGATCGCCCGCGATTTGCGAGTATCTCTGCACCAATCCAAGAGCGGGAAAGGCCAATCCCACGAGGAGTGAGATGATGCCAATGACCACGAGCAGTTCAATCAATGTGAACGCACGTATACAAACTGAAGATGATCTCGCAGTCGAACAACGCACGATGAAAAGAAATTCTTATGAAATAAAAACCAAAGAACAGAGCAAACTCTGCTTGGGAACCTCAGACGCCGAATGAGGCGATTGGCGGAGGTCTTGCGCGATTGGCGCTGAGTGAGCAATCAGCAGGAGCCACAACTGTCGTGACCACCACTGTTTCACAAATGCGTTCTGTCAGAACGAGCAAAGGAGTATTTGTAGTTTGAAATGCAAGCGCCAAAAGGGCAACACAAGTGTCACAACTTTGCTCGTCGTTGTGGGACGACTTGGTTTTCTTATCAACTTCATTATGAGCGTTTTCGTGACGATTTTCGTCATGATCTGCGTCATGAGAAGAATCCAGATGCTCAGCGCATCCGTGATCGTGTTCGCATAAATTTTCACCAGAAATGGAATGATCAGCGTGTGTATGTGTTGTTGTGAGATGCATAACTCTCAGCCCTGCGGTGCCAAGCACAAGGGTTAAAATCACAGCAATTCGCATCAACATCGATTCGCGCACAAAAAAAGTATAGCTCGTGTTTGTTGAATGTCAAAAAAATCAGGAGAACTTGTTTATTCAGGGGGTTGTGGGCGGAGTTATCGCAGGTTTTGTGTTCGCAGAATTACTTTTTGACTGCAAGCGAATCTCTGAAAGTCGATCTTGAATCAGATCGATCTCGTCGATATCGGCCAATGTCAAAGCGCGTTCAAATGACCGAATAGCAAGGTCTTGTTGTCTGGAATTCAGCTGCACTTCGGCAAGTGCGCAATACGCACGCGCCTCACGCTGCTTTGACATTGCAATCCCTTTCAATGCGGCGATGGTCGCGCGTGAAAAATCTGGCGTTGGAAAGAGCGGTGATGCAAGCATCACAGCAATTTCTGATGCAACCTCCCAGTCTTTTGTGCTGGCAATCAACGAATCGCAGAGTTGCAAGGCCTCTGATGTTTTCTCTGATTGTTGCAAAATGCTGATTCGCAAGAGCCGACCTTCGCGGGCAAGGGATGTATTGGAATCATTTTCCATTTCAGTAATCACCTCGAGCGCTGCATCCCATTGGCGACGATCAATAAAAATACTCAGTTTATTTTCAAATTCTGCAGCGCGCTTAGTCGCTGCTGCTCCCTGCTCATACAATTCCTTTCGACCTTCTGACGACCATTTCCCAGCAAAGACTGCGACGAGAACATTTTTCAAATCACGGGAATTCCCAATCCAAAGAATCTTGCCACCTCGTGCAAGAAACGCAGTGGGCAGTGTATTTTGCCACGAAGCCTTCATGAATTGGTTGTATGTGCTTCGGTCGGAATCGCATCCGATTGCAAACCGAATTCCTTCAAGAAATCTTGGTGAATCCAATAGTGGTTGAATCGCTATAGCTGATTCTTCGGTGACACCAACGACAACAAGCCCTTGATTGCGATACTCGTCAGCGAATTTAGAAAGGCTTACCAATGACTCTCGAGCAGGGGTGTTTGCCGTAGACCAGAACGAAATTAAAAAAGTCTTTGTTTGATCGTTAAAATCTGGCGCCTGACCACGTGCCCATTGTTCAATATCTGGGATGGGCATCGGTGAATCAAACGTCAATTGCGGCCGCACTGCAGTGGGCTGACCGGATTCAGATTGTGCAGGAAACACGACCCAAGCAAATCCAAGCAAAAGAACGAAGGATTCGATCACTTCAACATCGTACATCCTAGAGGCGCGAAATCAGTTAGATTCTTCGAATGCACAAACGGTCCCAATGGCTGAAGATTCTCCCGGATCTTCCAGTGTTTGCATGTTCGGCCCTTGGAGTCTTATTGATGATCCACCCAGAGTGGTTTGGTATTCCTCCTCACGGCGCTGTGACAACCGATCATACGAATCACACACCCTTCTATATTTTTCCGCTTGTCTTTGTCGCAATCATGTGGTGTGCGCTTCGAGCAGCCCAGCATGCAGAAGCTGTCGCAGTCAAATTGCCAGACCCGTTTGGGAGTTTGGTCTTAACTTTTTCCGCTGTGTTTATCGAAGTCGCCCTTGTCATTGGCGTCATGATGACAGGAGATGCCGCAGACACGGTTGCGCGAGACACAATGTTTGCAACATTGATGGTGATTATGAATGGATTGGTGGGTTTGGCTTTGATTGCAGGAGCGTTACGCAAACGCGAGCAGGCATTCAATTCCCAATCCAGTTCGTCATACCTTGGTGTCACTGCAGCGATTTGCACGATTGGACTTGTACTGCCGCGTTTTACAACCTCGGAACCTGGCGGATATATGACCGATCAGATGGATCTCTTTGTCGCAGGAGTATCTCTGATCGTCTATTGCGCATTCATCTTTTTACAGAGCTCGTCTCATCGCGACTTCTTCGTTGTCGCTCGCCAAGAGGCTCAGATTCATGCCCAGCATGGCGATTTGGCCAATCAGCCACTCTGGAAGTCAATTTGCTTATTGCTTGTTGCATTGATATCTGTCGTACTACTCTCCGAATCTTTGGGAGATCTTCTTGTTGGATTCTTAGAGAGAAACTCTCTGCCTCCAGCACTTCAGGGAGTTGTTATTGCATTCCTTGTGCTTCTTCCAGAGGGGATCACGGCTGTCCGGTCAGCATTAAGCTCCAATGTTCAACGCACCATTAATATTCTGCATGGTTCTGCGCTTAGCACAATTGGATTGACAATTCCAGCCGTTCTCTTCGTCGCAATGTTGTTTGGTCGTAACGTTGAGTTGGGACTTGAACCACCGGAAATTTGCCTCTTGGCGGCGACATTAGTTCTTTCAATTCTGCACTTTGGATCTGGCAAGACGAACATGATGCAGGGAATCGTCCATGCCATGCTCTTCGTAGTATGGATAGCCGTTTTGATGGAAACGGAACCATTTTTGTCTGTTGGGCCGTAGTCAATCTTGCAGCGCAACAATTCGAAATGCATCAACATCAATGATCCCACAGTCAGAAACCTTCAAGTGGGGGATGACCGAAAGCGGCAAGAATGCCAATTGCATAAATGGATCTGAAAGTTTTCCCCCAAGCGATTCATACGCCTTCTGCATTGCGTGTTGACTTCGCGCAACAGAATCTGGCGTTTGGTCAGAGAGCAAACCAGCAATCGCCAACGGCAGTTCTGCGAGGATCTTTCCACCTTGCGCAATACATTGTCCACCACCGATTTCTTCAAGTCGTTTCGCTGCAACAAACATATCGAAAGGATCGACTCCTGCAATACTCAAGTTGTGCGCATCATGGCCAACGGTGCTCGCGATCGCTCCACTGCGAATTCCAAATCCTTGGACAAGTCCGACGCCGATTTTCCCTGCGCGTCCATGTCGCTCGATCGAGGCAAGAATCAACAGGTCTCGAGTCACATCAGCAAGCAAGACGCCGTCAACCACGCGCGGAATCTCCCGCTTGGAAGCAGTCACAATTTGTCCTGGAATGATTCCAACTACTCGTGCTGGCACATTTGCCTTTGCCGCGATCACAAATGATTTTTCGCTGAAGCCACTTGGAAGATGAACCGTCTTTCGCAGAAAGTGTGGTATGTCAATGGTTGAAACACGTTGGAGGCATCGCCCAGATTCTGCAATCAGTCGACCGCCGACAAAAGTCGCATCGATTTTCAAGTCGCACCATTTTTCAGATGGAATTTGAGCGATTGACAAGTCAGCAGCCATTCCAGGCGCAATTGCGCCATATTCATGCAGGCCGAAATGTTCCGCAACATGCAGCGATGCCATCGCAACTGCTGTTGGGCCATCGAATCCCATCGCCGCGGCTCTGCGAATGACACGATCGAGATGTCCGTCGTCTGCAACTTCGGATGCATGCACATCATCAGTACACAAGCAAAATCGGTGGGCATTCGCTTGTGTCACAGCGGGCAACAGCGCGGCAAGATTACGCGCCGCGCTTCCTTCACGAATAAAGACGCGCTGTCCCGCAGATATTTTTTCCGTCGCTTCTTCAGCAGTAAAGCATTCGTGATCACTGGAAGGGCCTGCAGCAACATATGTTTGCAGTGCACGACCGCGCAGTCCCGGTGCGTGTCCATCAACACGACCGCGTCGATCAAGTCCCAAGCGAATCTTCGCAAGCAGTCCCGCATCGCCTGCAATGGTCCCAGGGAAGTTCATCATTTCAGCAAGTGCGATTACGCGTGGATCATCGAAGAGTGGCTCAAGGTCTGCATGCTCTAATGTGGCGTTCGCCGTTTCCATCGAACTTGCAGGAACACAACTTGATGCTGTAAACCAAATTCTCATCGGTGCATGTGCTGCGTCAGCCATCATCCAGCGAATGCCAGGAATGCCGCAGACATTGGCGATTTCGTGCGGATCCGCAACCAATCCTGTCGTTCCATGCGGCACCACCAATTCAGCGCATCCTGATGGCGGCAACATCGTGCTTTCAATATGAATGTGCGCATCAATAAACCCAGGCAAGATCACTCTTCCAGTGGCGTCGACTCGTTCGCGTGCGTCGATATCAGTTCCTGCCGGGAGGACCGCTGCAATACGTCCGCCAGTGATCACTACAGAAGCAGGACGGAGTTGTCGTGTGAATACATCAACAATTCTTCCGTTCTCAATGACGAGATCCCCCTGTGAATCTCCGCGAGCAACTCGGAGAAATTCTGGATCTGTTCGAGCGATCATCAAATCACTCTTTCATCTCGAAGATCGTGCATCATCAGTGATTATTTCGAAGCAGGCGGAGCGAGCGATGGTTTTGTAACGGAATTGCCTTCAGCACCACCGAATGCGGCTTGTCTGGGAGTCATACCACTAGGAACACGCGCAATTCCAGTCTCGATCGCATCTTTGACGAATTGATCCACCAATGCATCTGCAGCGGCTTTCCCATTGGCCTTCGAGACAGCGAAATAAATTTGACGAATTGCCCATGCGGAACAGTTCCAATCATTTCGACTTTGACCACCCGAAGATCGCATTGCATCGACAAAGAGATCCGCGTTTTCAAGGTACGAGGTCTTGTCGTCAATAATTTTTCCTTTATGGCTGTATCGCCCTTGATAAACAAACCAAAGATTTGATTGAATATTCCCATCCTTAGTTTGGACAACTCGCCCTGCAGAAGCGAGAATAAATGTGTCCAAAGCGGAGCGATAAATGTATGCGCCGCCATCAATAAATTCGTTGATGGTTATGTTTTCCCCAGTTGCATCCAATTCATCAATTGTTCGAGTGCGCTGCTTGACTGCGCGTATGGCAAGCTGCTCGCCCAATGAAGTATCTGGCAGTTGCCCGTCATGTTCATCGGCATAATTCAGTATGGCTTTTTGTGCAAGAGGAATCTGAAGATCAAGAATTGTTGGCAGGTCATACGATTCTGGTATCGCTGATGGAGTCGAGCATCCAGGCATTGCCATAACAGCGACGATAGAAACTATCGACGCCTTGGCAAGAGTTTGATTGAAAGCCAACAGACGAAGACAGAATTGCAAATTCACCATGCGTCTACTTTACCAATCGGCGCAATTTGTAGGGTTAGACCGTAGCAGCAACTGTTGCCTTGGAGGAATGGTTCACCATCGTCTGTAGATCGGGAAGAGAGTCGACATCGATTCGCACAATTTCTCCTTTACGCGGAGGGCCGAGCGGAGGAAAATTCGTCAAGATCGCTGCCGAACGAATTCTTGATATTGGGATATACACGATTGCGGAAAATTCTAAAAATTCGATCATCATTCCTTCTATAGTCAGTGCGAGAAGGTTTCCCAGAAGATATTGATCCCCTTGATGTTCGCCACCGTGAGCACTTACTTGGATCGTCGTATGAAGCGCACGATGCAAGAGGTGATGAATCGATTCAGGTGGTCGTGTTTGTGGTTTGTGATCGTGTCGCGGGGTTTCGTTCGGCGCCTCTTGCGCTACGGTCTGAACAGGAGTTTGCGCAACAATCAAAAGTCCAGGAATACTGCTCGCAGCAATCCAATCATCTCGGCCCGCTTGCTGGATAAAAGTTTCCTCTGTCACAATCTTTGACCGAGCAGCTTCCTTCAAAGCGTCTGCCGCAAGCCAACCTGATACTTCATCCCCATTTTTAAATCTGTATTTGACACCCACGAGAGCCTCCTCCGCGCTGTGCGCGAATGGTGAAGCGCGGATCGAGGGCAACCCACCGTTACCCAGTGACCATATCTTATCACCGAAATGCACATTTCAAATAGAAAATTTCGTGCCAACGATGTGCAATTTGCACCTAATTTCATTTACATTTGACCTTGTGAGTGCGCTGAAGCGCAATTCAATGAGTCCCGGTAGCTCAGTTGGATAGAGCAGCAGATTTCTAATCTGCAGGTCGGTGGTTCGAGCCCACCCCGGGACGTTTTCCGTTCTGTTTTTGATCAGGAACCGGTTGGATTTACAACATACACAGTCAAAACGCGTTTGTCCGCAGGTGGCACGCCTGTTTCCCATGACCGAGCAAGAGTGAAGGTCAGCACAGAAGAACCTGCTTGAGAGACATCGAATTCGAAGATGCACAGAACTGATCCGCCAGGTTTTTGCGCATTGACCGGAACGATCGTTCCAGTTCCATTTTTCCAAGTGAACTTCGGCTTTAAAATTGGCGCGGGGTTGGAGTTCGAAGATTCGCCAGAGACTTTCCACTCGAAGCCCGTTCCAGAACTCATTTGCAACTCAACACGCAACAGGTCACCAACATTTGCCGTTGTCGTTGTTGTCGAACCGAGTTGCACAGTGTCGACGCCATTCGAAGATGTCGTTTTCGACTCGCCGCCAGTAACTGCATCACGAAGTTGGCAGATCAATCTGCGCTGAGGAGCGATTGGAGTTCTTCCAGTTATTGTTTCGGCTGGAGGATTTGCGGCGTTGTCTTTGTTGCAACTTGTAGTCACAAGTAGAATGAGGACAGTCGTCGATAAAAGGATGTTGCGCATAAATGCAGAATACAGCATCATTCCCACTGCGATGATGCGTGCTTCTCTACTTTCGAAATCGCAATTCATCGCGCAGAAGCCCAAGCAATAACCATAATGCTCGATGGATCACAATCGATCGTTACGATTCCACTCGCTTGCACGGTAAAGCCCGCTGCAAGCGTTATTGTTTGACCTTCGCAGCGAATCGTCGCACCTGCCGTGCCCGCAACCGCATGAATCACAACGAGATCGCCTTGGACAATGGTGGATCCAGTTTCTCTGTGCACTCGCATTCCGCCTTGCCAGTGGTTGCGGTGTAAAAACCAATTCACATCTCGCACGCTTGCGCCGATCGGATCACCAATCACCATTTCTTCGCCTGCGAATGAGAGCGCATCGCCCGAATTGGGGATCTCCTCGCAATCACCATTGCGTTCGATGCGCATACCTTTACCGTGCAGACATGCGATCCATCGATCGACGCCAGCGAATATGGAAAACGCAGCACGATTTGGCACATCAGCGATTGAAAGTCGCCATGTCCACGGAATGCTTTGTGAGTGACGAGAATCACGATCCGTCGCGATTTCGATGGTGGTTCCAAGTCCGTTCGCCCACGGCATTGAACGAGAAGATTCGGGAGTGAGAATCTGCATGACTTTGCGGAAAGCCTATGACGATTCTCTTTCAATCGCAAAGCATTTCTGCCACAATGGTTGCGTGCGATGTGTGCCAACTATCTTTGCGTTTGTCGCTTGCTCTTCTATCGCCGCCACTGCGTATCGAGAAGAAAAAGTCGACTTCGATCGTGAAGTCCGTCCAATCCTTGTCGCCAACTGTTATATGTGTCACGGACCGCATGACGAAGCGCGGAAGGCTGGATTGCGCTTTGACTCTCACGCAGGTGCAACTGCGATACTTCGCAATGGTCGTCATGCGATTGTTCCGTTTAATTTAGATCAAAGCGAGATACTTCAGCGCATTGCACAGACGGATATCGAACAGCGAATGCCTCCTGCGGGTCACGATCCATTGACACCTGCTCAAATCGCGACACTCCGGAAGTGGATTCAAGAAGGGGCGGTTTATACACCGCCGAGTGCGTTCCAAGCGCTGCGTCAAACGCCACCTCCCAATGTGAAAGATCAAACTTGGTGCGAGAGTGAAATCGATCGATTCGTTCTTGCGACGCGCGAGCGCATAGGGCTTGCCGCTCCAAAGACCGATCTGGAACCTGCTGCGCTTCTTCGCAAACTCTCGTTTGATGTGCGTGGTCTTCCTCCAGATGAACAAGATGTTCGCGCGTATTCCGCTCAACCTACGCCTGCAAATTATCACGCAATCGTTGATCGATATTTTGCGGACTCCGCATACGGAGAGCGATGGGGGCGTCATTGGCTCGATCTCGCGCGATATGCAGAAACACTTGGTCATGAGTTTGATTACGAAATGCCCGATGCGTGGCGATACCGGGATTATGTGATTGATGCAATGAATCACGATTTGCCACTTGACCAATTTGTCACCGAGCAAATCGCGGGAGATTTACTTCCACCGCGTGCGGCGATGAATCTTCCCAATGTTGCGCCGATCGCCACAGCATGGTGGTTCCTTGGTCCCGCCGTCCATGCACCTATCGATGTAAGGCAAGACGAAGCCGATCGCATTGCTGGATCGATTGATGTTCTTGGTCGTTCGTTTTTTGGACTCACTGTCGCGTGCGCTCGATGCCATGATCACAAGTTCGATCCAATTCCAACGGCAGACTTTTATTCCTTGAGTGGGGTGGTTCGCAACACTCGCCGTGTAAGTGGATTCGTCGATACGGATCCTCGAGCTGCGGGATTTTTGCTCAGTGCGATTGAAGCATTCAATGCAACTCAGCGTTCCTCGGATGTTGACACAAATATTCTCGCAACCCTTCGTACGAGGCCTGAAGGTCAATTTCTTGCAGTCAAAGCAATCGACGATCTTTTCGATGACGGTGAATCGTGGAGTGTCTCTGGACCTGCGTTTGCTCAAGGTGCAAACAACAACAGGGTGATTTCGTCGCCGACGGCACAAAGTGGCACAATCAATAGCGCAAAGCTTGATCCGAGACTTGTTGGTAGCGCGAGATCAACGACGACCACGATCGATCATCGATATCTGCATATTCGTTTGAGTGGAAGCGACGCAATCGTTCGGGTAATCATTGACAATTATTGGCTCGATGAACGCAACGCACTCTTGTTTGAGGGTCTGCTTCGAAGACTGCCACATCAAGATCCGCCTGGTGAATGGCGAACGGAAACTTTGGATCTTGTGCGATTCAAGGGCGAGCGCATGTACATCGAATTGATCGACGAAGGTGGAGGTTCAATCGAAGTCGATTGGATCGCTGCTTCCGATGAACCTGCTCCACCCGATTCAGAGTCTTGGGATATTGACAGGATTTCTGATGCGGCACTTGCTGTCGATGTTGCATCTCGGACTGCTGCACAAGATGCGATAGAAAATCTTGTCGCATGCACTGCGCCAATGCGCGCGATGATTGCAGAAGAAGGTGGCAATCAGGACGAACCGATTCATATACGCGGCGCATCGAATTCTCTAGGTCAGGCGATCCCGCGCGCACGTTTGCAAATGCTTGGTGCTCAATCTGCCGAAACAGTCGAAGGAAGTGGTCGAATTGCGCTCGCGCAATTGTTAACCGACGAGAAAAATCCATTTCTTTGGCGCACGACAGCAAATCGAGTTTGGCTGAAACTCTTTGGCCGTGGAATTGTTGAAACCCCTGATGACTTTGGTCAACTCGGCACTCCTCCTTGGAGCGCAGAATTGCTCGACGCGCTTGCTCTGCAACTTATGCGGGAGCGTTCGATCAAGTCACTCATTCGTACTGTCGTTCGATCGCACGCATATCGAGCCGCCGCAGACTCTGGCGAATCTCCATCAATGGCTTGGAGTCCACTCTCCGTGAGAAGACTTGATGCGGAATCAATTCGAGATTCAATGCTCTTCGCATCAAGCAGATTGGATCGAACGGTGGGGGGAGCAAGCGTTCCCGCGTATCTGACAAACCACATGCAAGGTCGTGGCCGCCCTGGAGAATCTGGACCTGTCGATGGATCTGGTCGGCGAAGTTTGTATCTCGCAGTCCGGCGTAATTTTCTCGATCCATTTCTGCAGGCGTTTGATGCGCCGGTTCCATCAGTTACCTGCGGTCGTCGGCATTCGTCGAATGTTCCAGCGCAATCTCTTGCATTGATGAATAGTGATCTTGTACGAACAATCAGCGAACATTGGGCGAAGCAAATCGTCGGCGAACCCGAAAGCGACAAGAGTCGTATTGAATCGATGTGGTATGCGCTCTTTTCCAGACCGCCACGAAGCGATGAATCGGAGATGGCGCTTCAGTTTCTCGATTCAGAGAGAAAACTGAATTCCAATACAACTGATTTGCTATCTCGTGATCGTGTCGCATACGCGGCACTTGCGCAATCTCTCTTTGCAACAAAGGAATTCATATTTCTGCGATGAGCCATCAACCGCACCATCATTGTGGGAGATTTCGCGCGACTCCATTGACACGGCGTGAAATGCTCAGTGCCGTTGGCGGCGGTTTTGGAATGCTCGCTTTCAGCGCGCTCTTTGGTCGCAATTCGATTGCAAGTTCGCCGCTTTCTGATGGGAGAGCTCTTCTTGCCCCGCATATTCCTGCACGAGCGCGCAGTGTGATCTTTCTATATATGGATGGGGGGCCATCGCAGGTCGACACATTCGACCCCAAGCCAAGACTTGTCGATTTAGATGGCAAGCCTTTTCCGATGGCGCTGTCTCCAACGCAATTCAATAATAATGGGGCGACACTTGCATCGCCGTGGAAGTTCGCACGACATGGGCAGTCTGGACTGGAAGTCTCCGAACTCTTTCCCCATGTCGCCAAGTTGTCCGACGAGTTGTGTGTGATTCGATCGATGACCAGCGATTTCGCAGAGCACACGAACGCAAATTATTTTCTGCACACCGGCTCGAGCATCGCAGGTCGTCCATCGATGGGCGCGTGGAGTTCGTATGGGTTGGGAAGCGACAATCAAAATCTCCCTGGATTTGTGGTGATTGATGGCGGACTCATCCCTCCTGGCGGGCTCGATTGTTTCAGTGCCGGATTTCTTCCCGCGAGATATCAAGGAAGTGTCATCCTTCCGCAGGCAGAGGCGATGGCAAACGCAACGCTTCAAGAATCGCACGATTCGCAGCAACGCAAACGCGCGTTGATTGCGCAACTCGATTCTCAATATGCGCACGAAACAAACTCTGAAGCCGTTGAGAGTGCAATTCGCAATCACGAACTTGCATATCGAATGCAATCATCGGTTCCGGAACTTGCTGCAATCGACGGTGAGAGTGATGAGACGAAAGCGCTCTATGGTTTCGAAGCGCCAGATGCCACGACGCGCATTTATGCTCGAGAGTGTTGTCTCGCGCGCAGGCTTGTGGATCGCGGGGTGCGCTTTGTCGAAGTCACATGTCCGCGAACGATCGGAGATCGATGGGATCAGCACGACAATTTGCGCGCTGGTCACGAGGCAAACGCACGCGCAGTTGATCAGCCGATTGCGGCGCTCTTGACCGACTTACGGCGGCGGGGACTTCTTGATTCCACGCTTGTTGTTTGGGCGGCGGAATTTGGTCGTACTCCCTTTGCGCAAGGCACAAACGGACGCGATCACAACCCATTCGGGTTCACAATTTGGATGGCTGGTGGTGGTGTGCGCGCAGGAACAGTCATTGGCTCAACCGATGAATTTGGATACCGCGCCGTCGACAAGCCATACAAGATTCACGATCTACACGCGACAATGATGCATTTATTGGGAGTCGATCATCACAGGTTGACATTTCGATCGGGAGGTCGCGATATGCGCCTGACCGATGTGCACGGCGAGTTGATCACGGATGCGATTGCATAGAGATTTGTGATCGCATTTTTTTAGCACATCGAGTTTCATTCGTTTCTCTACGATTGGCAATATGAGCCTAAACGTTCAATTTCGTTTCATTGGCTTTCTGACAGCTCCAGCATTTTTGTTTTTCCTTCTGGCTTGCGCCATCATGGGATGGTGCCTATTGCCAGGACAACTTTTCGCTTTAGATTCGCCGCTGGCACTCAATCGTGATTTCGCTGGATATTTTTGGGGAACGAGTGATGGAGCAAGTGGCGCGTTCGCCGCAACATACAACTCTGCGCCGGTCGCATTTGTCTTGAGCCTTTTTGAATATGTGATGCCGGCGTGGGCTGTTGAGAAATGTTGGCTTGTGCTTCTCTTATGGCTTTGTGGATTCGGTGCGTCGCGTCTTCCGTTCTTGCACGGAATCGGCGGTCTTTTTGCAGGAGTTTTCTATGTGGTCAATCCAGTCGTGTACCTGCGATTCATTTCTGGAGGGTGGGGTGTTCTTGCGGTTTATGCCGTCACGCCGTTTCTCGTCACGGAGTTTGTGAAGCTGCTGGAAAATCCTCGACAACGACACGCCGTAACAGTCGCGCTCTTGTTGACCGCCATTGGACTTCTACAAATTCACGGCGTGCCGCTCGCGCTCATCTTGCTGACTTGTATTTTCGTTGGGCGGCTCTTGCTTTCACGAGAGCACATAAAAAAATCGTTTGCAATGCTGGCTTTGAGCGGCGGGCTGTTCACTTGCCTTAATCTCTTCTGGATTACACGCTTTATAGAAGCAGGAGGTGGCGCTCCTGCGAACATGCCAATCGAAGAGATGAATTATTTTGCTGTCTCGTCAGTTATGGAAGGGTTATCACTTCGAGGTTTTTGGTGTAGTCAGCCATATCTTGATATCACAGATGTGATTTCGTTCGGCTGGATTTTATTCGTGCCACTTCTCGCGCTTGCATTCCTTGGCGCATTTTTTATGATCAAAAATGATCGTGTTCGCTGGCTGGGACTTGGTTTTATCGCCGTCACTGTAATCAGCGGCGTGTTGGCGATTGGTCCGAGGGTGGAACTGATCAATGGATTGATTCGATTTCTCTGGGAAAATGTTTCCGTCTATCGAGCATTCCGCGATTCGTACAAGTTTGTGGGATTACTCGCGCTTGCGTACGCATTCCTTGGCGCATATGGATTGCAATCGCTGATCGCAATCCTGCGCGACGCATTCGCATCGGAATCTTGGGGGCGTTGGCCACTTCGAATCGTCGGGGCATTCGCGCTGATTCTTCCAGTTTTTTACACTCTGCCACTCTTTGGACTCTGGGGCCAGATGCCATCAACGACATATCCGTCAGACTGGATGAAAGTTCGCGCAATGATGGACGAGGACAAGGGCGACTTCAATATTCTTGTCTTGCCTTGGCATATGTATTTAGAATTTCCGTGGCTACAGAACCGCTCAAAGCGTTTGGCCAATCCCGCCCCTTACTTTTTCTCTCAGCCAACTTTGACCGGTGATAATTTGGAAATTGAAGGGAGTTCGTCCAATAGTTCGAATGTTGTCAGTAAATATGTGGAAGCTGTACTCAAGCATGGTAATGAAGTCCGCGACATCGGAAAACTGATCGCACCTCTCAATGCTCGATACATCGTGCTTTTCAAGGCGGCCGACTTCAACGCGTATGAGTATCTCGCAAATCAGAAAGATATCGAACGTATTTTTGATGGCGAAACAATCACGCTCTATCGCAATCTGTCTGCAACATCTCCGGCATATATGGTGAAATCAGTTGCGCGCGTGAAGGATTTTTCAGACTGCAAACGCATTTTTTCTACAAAGAAACCATTGGAAAATCTCTTCGTGCTTGATTCCCCTCAAGGGCAGGAAGTTCCACCGACGCTTTCACAGCAGAAGTTGAGCGATTTTCCACAGATTCAATCAGAAAGTGGCGCTAGTTATCGCATCGAAAGCAAAGATGATGGATATCTGGTTTTCCCACTCTCACAGCGAACGATCCGTGATGGATGGGAATTCAACGGCAAGCCGCCGATCGCAATGAATCTCGCAATGTCGCCAACTTTCGCAGTTGACGTGGGTGTTGGCACGATCAAGTTCTCTCGTTTTTATTCTCGAGAACTCTTGATGTATAGCATCGCTGCGATCGGGGTCATCGTCTGTGCCGTGATCTATCGGCGCGGAAAATAGCAATAGAACTTTTATGCGAACGGCCAAGCCTTAAGAAATATTCAGCGATCGCACATAATCATTCAGCGCACTTTGCTGTGACTGAAGCGTCTTCTGTTCATTCGCATCCTCGGCATGAATTGCTTCAAGGCGCAATTCTTGTTCGCTGAACTTCGCCAAGTACCTCCGATAGACATCAGTGTCGTGGTCGACTGAAGCCATATTCTGGCGAATTCGATTCTGATCCGAATCGATGGATTGGCGCTCTTGTGCGAGACGGGATATGCGTGCAGAAGTATCGCTGATAGTGGCTTGCATCGATGCCGCTTTCTTCGCCGCATCGATGACTGCCTGCGAAGCTTTCTTGTCCGATGCATACGCAATCAAAGTCGGTAAGTCGTATTGGACAACAGAGATGCGTGAGACAAATGTGTTCTCTTGTTCAACGACAAGTGTTGCTTTTTCATTTGGTTTCAAGGCTAATTCGAATCGATACAGATTCTGAGTTTCTTCAGCGGCTTTCTTTGGTTGCGCCAATTCCCAGCCTTGGATCTTCGCTGTTTCAACGAGCATTGTTCGGCCGCGAACTGCATCTTTGTTATTGAATGCAAATGAAGTTCGCTGGACCTGCTTGCGTGTCTCCTCAATGAAACCATCAACGATACGAATCGATCGCATCATGTTCGAACTATCGTCTTGTACTGCGGCACTGACAGAGAGATCGACTGCATACGCAAGCAACCGCTTGTCGTTGAGAGTCATATATCCAACCTGAGCATCGCCTGCGTATGTAAATGCATCAAAGACTGCGACTGGTCCGGGGATCAGTTGCAATCCCGTGGAATTCGTCAGCTCGACGCCACGCATGGGGTGGTCGATTCCATCTGCTCGGTTGAAAATGCTGACACGTCGACCATCAATCGAAGAAGTCAAAATTGGAAGCATCGCCGATTGCTGTCGACCAATTGAAATTGGATTCTTCATTGTGTATTGAAATGCTTCGCCAACGGAACTTGATTGGGCTTGCGCAATTGCTGATTGCTTCCATAGTTCTTCGGCTGACATTCCAGCTTCCATTTCGTTTGGTGCGCTATCTGCCATTGCCAGGCCAGCGACACCGCCAGATCCGCCGCCACGAGGATCGCCCTTTGACATTCGCATTGCCGCGGGTGGAGGTGGAGATCCAGTAGAACCAAATGCTCCTTTCAATTCCTTTTTGGTCGCAAACGCGCTGCCATCTTGATAAATCCTTGGCGCCGCACCTGCAACCGTCGGCACATCAAGCCGTGGACGATTGATGTGCAGCGACTGCGAAAGATTCATTTCAAAACTGACGGGCTGGCTTGCGACGAGCGCAAGTTGGATGTTGCTCCAATCATCATCTGTTGTGTTTTCGATGATTGCCCATCCCTGAATCATCGGTTGCTCCTTCGGCTTCGTTTCATCGGGAAGCACCAATCGATAGCTGGTTTTCCAAATAGGCATCTCATTTACATATGCGATCTTCACATCACGAGGGGCAGTTCCACCGAACGAAAGAGCAACGTTCTTAAAGCGATCAGTGCTATGCGCGGCAAGCGCCGAGAGCGCCTTCATCAATTCGCCATTGAGCGCAGGGTCTTCCAATTGCACCGTGACGATCGTGGTCAAATTGACAGATCGAACGCCGCCCTCAGTGATCACATTCACAAATGGAATCGCAATCGCCTCTTGCGCACTTCCTTGGGCTTGATCGCGCATCTCTCCACCAAGCACAACGCCTGAAATCGGGCCATCTGCGGTGACAAATCGAATTTTTGTTCCGCGAAGTCTTCCCAAGATTGTGGCGAGAGTTGGATTGTCTGAGAGGTCGATACCAAAACTTGCAAGTTGTCTCGCAAGTGGTTCGTTCGATTCATAGGAAATCGATTGGAGCGCCTGTTGCGGGTCGAAGATCACCATCGACTTCAGCATGTCGTTGATTTCATCTTGGGCAAATCGCAATTGGACAGAATCTCCGCTCTTGATCATTCCATGTCGTTCGAAATATCCCACTCCTGATCTATAGAGGGTGATGGATGTGATCGGCAAACGCGGCGCTGCATCTGCGCCCGTGATGACTTGCGCTGTAGACGTACTCGACAAAGTCGAAAGAAAGCAGACAGTTGCGACTGAACTAGAAATCAACATTCGATTTGTGTTTTGTCTGCTCATATTTTTGCTCCTTTAGGTTTTTCGTTGTTTGATTCTGCGATCAGTGTATGGCTTCGAAATCGAGCGGACATTCCTTCAAATGCGAGATATGCAATGGTGAGAAGCAGACCAGGATCGACAAGATAGTCCCAGAGGTTTTCTGATTCCATCAATCCCGCACCGTATGCAATCAATGCGACGGCGATGATGTTGATCCACTGGGGAGTGATCGCTCTCAGTGCGATGGAAACAACCACAATCACTGCAAGAGCAACAAGAATCCAATTGGGCTGCCATCCAAGGGAATATGTATCGACTTGAAAAAAAGAATTCGCCACGAACAAAGGCAGATACAGTGGCACCATCACGAAGAGGCTGACAAGGACGCATGTTGAGAATCGAGGTCTGCTTGGAAGCGACGACGGGCGAACTGTGTATAGAACGAGAAGCAAGAATGTGACGATGCTTGGGTCGCCCCAAAGTCCGCGCAGATGTCCTGCGATCGAAACTTCCACAATCGGCACGAGAAGAACAATGGTTGCCGGAATCCAAAGTTCCATCCCAAATCGCGCCAGACATTTGCGCCCAAAGATTTCCCGCACAAAGCGAATGACCATGGCCACGATCACGCCTTGCGCAACGAGTCCATAGATTGCGTGCGCGTTCACGGTGCGCTCTCCATCGCAGCATTGTCGTTGCCGCCGGCATCAAGCCATGCGGCATTGAAAGCACAAAGTCGAATCCCTTTGCGCTGCCATGTGTAAGAAAGATAAATCATTCCTTCTGCACTTTGTGCAAATGATGGATATGAAAACTCTGATCCTTTTTCGCCACGCTCGATGATGCGAGATGCCTCCCAGCTCGTGCCACCATCGCGCGACCGAAACAATTGCAGGATATTGCGCCCATTTGCAAGTGGATTTGCGGCAATCAGCACCGAGCCATCGCGAAGGCGAATCATGCAGGCACTTGAATTTGGATTTGGAATTTCCAGTGGCGCCATCAGCGACCAACTCTGGCCACCATCTTTCGTTGCGCTTCGTCCGATGACAGGTTGCGAACTGTTTGTGTTGCGCAGAACTGCAAGGGCATCAGTCGCACTTGTTGCAATAACCGCAGGCTGAAGCAATTGGCCAATATCAGACGGCATCCGTTCGCATTGCAGCACGCGTCCTTCCGTCGTGAATCGCACCCATATTCCCCACTTGTGAAGAAACTCGTGATATGCGGGAAGTCCAATTGTTCCATCTTCCATCGCGACAACTTGATTACGTACAAGTGTGCTGAGGTTAAAGAATGGAGAAAGAATCAATCGTTGCGCTTCACTCCAACTCTTGCCGCCATCTTCCGAACGCAGTTGATTGATTGAACTTCCAGCCCATCCGCCATAACTCACACTCACAACATGCAATCGCACATCTCCCTTCGTGTCGATCCACACCACAGGATTTCCAAGCGTACGGATGACTCGGTGGGTGAGTCCTTCAAGTTGTTTGCAAGTCAAAGCGATCCACGAATCTTGCGTACGCCCATCTTTCACTCTTGCCATCCAAATCGCAATATCGTCCGCGCCTTCTCGACTTCCGCCGAACCACGAGACAAGCAACGTTCCATCTGGCAGAAACGCCATCGAAGAAGCATGAGCTGATATCTCTGGACGCGGCAGTTCGATAGGGGAAAAAAGCGGTTGAACAATTTCTTTTTCGTGCGCATCGATCGGATTTGCAATGGAGAATCGTGGCTCGATTGTCCCACGCGAATGCAATCCAGCTGCGATGAGTCCGGCGATCAACAATATGAGCGACCAGCGCAATGATGTAGGGGAGTGTGTCATGTGGCGCTCAGGCTCGAAATGCCCTCAAACTATAACATCGACACACGGATCAAATCCCGCAAACGCACGTATGAATATTCGATTTCAAAGGATGGTTGATCGTTGGGTGGGCATTCCCGCATGTGCGGTGTTGTCTCTGTGGCATTCTGGATCGAGTTTGATCTTTCGCCGAAGTGAATCGTTTGAGCCCAAGCGCATTTTGGTCATTCTGTTGAGCGAAATGGGAAGTTTGGTTCTTGCAGATCCGATGTTTCGTCGTTTGCAAGATCGATATCCAAACGCGGAAATTCACATGATGCTTTTCGCACGCAATCGGCAATTGCTCGATCTTCTCGGCGTGGTCAAAAATGAAAATGTCATCGTCATCCGCGATGACTCGCTGACGCACCTTCTGTGCGATCTTGCGAAGGCTGTCTGGCGAATGCGGACGACCAAGTTTGACGCTGTCTTGGACTGCGAACTTTTCTCTCGAGTCAGCGCGATTCTCACTGGTCTTTCTGGCGCATCTCGGCGCGCGGGATTTCACCGACACACGCAAGAAGGGCTCTATCGCGGTTCGTTTATCAACTCGCCTGTCGCATACAACCCATATCGCCACCTTTCGCATCAACTTGTGACATTGGCAGATTCTCTACAAAGCCACACGATGCCGCGTGGCAAAGATGGAAGTCTCGCAGATAAATTTTCGCCACCAATGTTTCATCCTGCGCCTGGGGAAGTTGAAAGTGAAATCACAAAGTTGCATCACGATCATCCAACGCTCGCAGATAAAAAACTTGTACTGCTCTATCCAAGCGGGGGACTTCTGCCGATTCGAGCGTGGCCTCTACAACACTATGTTCAAGTCGCACAGCAATTGCTGCAAGATGGTTGCGCTATCGGGGTGATCGGGATGGTCGAAGATCGTCCTCTTGCCGAAGAGTTGCTCGCCGCATGTGGTGGCAATTCGCACTGCGTCAATCTTGCGGGCTATACCCGTTCGGTGCGACACTTGATGTGTCTTTTTCACCGCACAAATTTACTGATCACCAATGACGGTGGTCCTGGGCAATTTGCTGCGATGACTTCGATGCCAAACATTGTCTTCTTTGGCCCAGAAACACCGGCGCTGTATGCAAGTTGGAGCCCACATTCGCATGCGTTTTATACAAGTCTGCCATGTTCGCCGTGTTTGACTGCATACAACCACCGCAATTCACCTTGCGATGGCGACAATCAATGTCTCAAGCGAATTCTTCCCGCAGAAGTTCTTGCAAAGGCTCGTGAGATGATTGCTTCTTCGCATCGCACTGGAGTGAATGTGAATGCGAATGCGTAAGGCGTGCCACGCATGAATAAAATCTTTCGATCCGTCACGGCGGTGATTGCGTGGAGTTGGCGGCAGCGCCACCGTTTTTTCCAATTCGGTCTCGTTGGCGTCAGTGGAGTCGCAATCAATCAGTTTGTGATTTGGATTTGCCAAGAAAAACTTTATGTTGATATCGAAAACCTTTCTCTGCGTCTGAACTTGGCGATGTTCACAGGGATTGTGTTTGGGATGACCAACAATTTTTATTGGAATCGCAGATGGACTTGGAAGGATCGTCAGCGAACTCGCGATCTATCGTTGATTCATCAATATGTTCAGTACGCCACTGCGAATTGGGCTGGCATTCTTGTTCAGGTTGCGATTACGAATGTGTTGGTGCGTTGGATTCCATATCTACCAGCGAATCTTGCTGGTATCGCCGTTGCTTGCGTGGTCAATTTCATACTGACTGATCTCTGGACATTTCGTCATGTTCGCACCGAAGGGATCGACCCAGAAGCGCAGGGACTCGAACAAGCACGTGTTGCTTTGCCATTGCTCATCAGTGGGATTATTCTTGGACTCTGCACATTTTTGCATGGTTTGGGTGCGTTGAACATCTTGCGCAATGGCGATGAGATGGTCTATATGCAGATCACACGATCAATTATTGCAAGCGATCATTGGTTGCCACTGCAAAGTGATATGGCAGAGATGAGCAACACGAAGCCGCCACTTTTGTTTTGGCAGGGGATTCTCTCCACTGATTGGGGGCATCATTGGAATCTTGTTGCGCTCCGATGGCCGAGTGTCGTCTGGACATTTGCCACAGCAATCATGTGTGGCCTTTTGGGATGGCGACTGACGCAGCGCAATGTCTTCAGTGGAATTCTTGCCGCGATGTTCTATCTCGCATTTTTCAGTACCTATCGATATGGTCGACCCTATCTCACAAACCCACCTGAAACTTTTTGGGTCTTCGCTTGTTTCTTCACGATGCTTTGGTGGAAACCCAAATCATTCGACTCGCGCTTTCTTTTCCCAACGATCATCGGCGTCCTCGCAGGTATGGCTCTGCTGACAAAAAGTTTTGCCCAGTTGCTGCCAATTGGCGTTGGACTCGCTTGGTGGCATTTGCACTTGCACGACTGGAAGTGGGGAATCTTTTTTCGACGATCATTGCCTGGGCTTCTTTGGACAGCGATTGTTGCGCTTGGGATGTTTTCGCTTTGGTTCGTCTTCGATCCCCAGCCTCAAGCAATCTGGCGCAACTTTGTGTTGGGCGAAAATGTCGGCAAGATGGCAGGTGGTGTTACTGCTTGGATCCAAGGGTTTTTCTGGGGCGGGAATAGCGTTTGGACACTCGCAGGAAGTTGGTTTCTCAATGCGGGTTTGCTTGCTTTCCCGCTTTTCGGAGTCGCCGTGGAATGCTGGAAGCATCGAAGCAAATTGATCACCGAAGAGCGACTCCTTTGGATTTGGGTCTTTGCGATTTTTATTGTCTTCTGCATTCCCGCACAAAGATCAGGTCGCTACCTCTTGGAAGCAATGCCAGCTATTGCAGTTCTGATGGCCACACGCTGGCATCATGTTGGTCGTAATGCGTTCGTCATTTCGCATATCGCAGTCATCGCGGTGCTGTTGCCCATTGGATGGCTCTCGTTCTTGCTTGGTCGCGAAGTCGGCTTCGATGCTTTTTCGTGGTGGCACTGGCCTCTTGTTGCAGCAGCAATCGCATTCTCGGTCATTTCGATTTCGCGACCTCGTTGGACTGCGATGTGCGCTGCGCCAGCGTCGCTTGCTTTGTTCTTGTCGCTCTCCAGTTTTCTCAGCGTCTTCAATGCGCCGCTTGGAACGTTCTCCCAGCAAACGATCGATTTGACTGTGGACCGCGTTGTATGGATCCCAGAAAACTTCAGATCCGTCGCAGAAAATCACCGATTCCTTTTGCCACACGCAACAGTCAAAGGCTTTCCATCTCAAGAGAAAACCCCGCCGCAAGATCAAGTCCAAGCAAGCGATTTGGCTGTCGTCATTCTTACGCTCTCATCGCCAGAGCCAGCGGGTGCGATTGGAAGTCGCATCGAGATGACCAGCCGTCACACTGCTCAACAAATTTGGGAGATGGCAACAGGAAAAGTTCAAGAGCATCTCTTCTGCAGAGAGTGGATCGTTCCAGTTACAGCTGTGAAGCCTGCGGGCCAGTGATTTCTTTCGCAGGCATTGTCCGCGCAATCCAAATCATCAACCCAACTGCAACAAGCGCAAGTGCTGCAAATGCGCTGAAGATTAAATTCAGTGGTTGCCCCGCATCGCGCAGAATGCCGAAGCCCCAATCGGCAACACCGCCACAACTGATGCTCACAAAGTTCATAATGCCATATCCAGTCGCACGCAAATGTGGCCGAGCAATTTGACTGAGAATTGGCATATTGTTGCAATCAAAAAATCCCCAGCCAAGTCCAAAGAGCGCCAGAAAAACCACGGCGATAGTTAATGTTCCAGCGTTCCCAACGCCAAAGAGCGCAGGCACAAGTAGTGCAATACCAATAGCGCTGGTGTATGCACGACCGCGCGGAGTTCGCTGAGACCAACGATCTGCAAGCCATCCACCAATGATGACACCGATCAGCATCGCAATTGTTGTATAGAGAGTCGCAGAGACGCCAGCCATACCTTGTCCAATTCCAAATTCTTTTTTCAGTATCGCAGGCATCCAATCGCGCACTACCCATCCAGCAAGTGCAGGCAGTGTGAAGCATGCGACAAGCAACAGAAACGGAAAGCTTGTCAGTAATTCACTCGCCACGGCACGGATTGATGCACGTTTTTCTTGAGCAACTTCAGCGACACGCGTTGGCGCTTCTCGCAAGAAAAACCAGAGCGGGATTGCGTAAAGAATCCCAGTAAGTCCAGCTGCATGAAATGCGAATCGCCAGCCGAAATCCTGCGAATCTGCGACATATCCGCCAAATCCGCCAGCCATCATTCCGACATAGATCGCAGTCTGATGAAGTCCGATTGCACGCGATCGCGTTCGCTGCGAGTGATAGTCAGTGATCAGTGCAAGAGCGGCAGGAATATAAAACGCTTCGCTCACGCCCATCAGTGTGCGCGCCCACAGAAGTTCGTGATATGTCGTCACATTGCCTGTCAGCCAGGTCACAACCGACCAAGCAAAGAGACTGCACACGATTGTCGTTCGTCGCCCAAATCGATCTGCAACAAATCCGCCAAGTGGGCTTAAAAACGCATAGACCCATTTGAATTGGCCAAGCATCAATCCCCAGTTTGCGTCGGTTGCTATATCGGCGATGTCGTTCATCACCGAAAACTTCATCGATGCCAACATCTGTCGATCGAGATAATTCAAAAGTGCAACGGGCCACAAGAGTGCAACGATCATCCACGCAATGTGCATCCAGTTGCGGTCTTTTGGTGCGGCAAGTTTTGGATTCACAATCACGCTGTAAAGAATAGAGAAAAGCAGCGATCACAAATTTTGTGCTCTCCGCACTGTTGCTCCTACAGTATCGCCAATGCTCAACCGTTCATTCTTATCATTTTTGTCTGGCGCATTTTTGATTTCGTTTCTCTGGCATGGCGGTTCGAATCAATGCGCTTTCGCTCAAGAATCCGAAACTGCTCCGCAAGTTCTGCATATCTTTTTACTTGCTGGTCAATCGAACATGGAAGGCCATGGTGTTGTCGATCTCGACGGTGTAGATGGATACAACGGCGGCAGGGGAAACCTTGCAAAGTTTGTAGATGAACCAGCGAACAAAGCTCTGTGGGGCGATCTTCGAGCAGCAGATGGTTCTTGGGCGAAGCGTGATGATGTTTTCGTTTCGTATCTCACTGAAGACAAAAAACAGAAAGCAGGACCACTCTCCGTTGGATATGCGGTCTATGACGATGCGCATCACTTCGGGCCAGAACTTGGAATTGGCCGCGCGCTTGGAAATCACTTTGATACGCCAGTCTTGCTCATCAAGACTTCGTGGGGTGGAAAAAGTCTGGCGAAAGATTTTCGCCCACCAAGTTCTGGCGGCGTCACTGGGGTTTATTACAAACAGATGATCAACGAGTTTCGCACCGCACTCACTGCGATTCCAACTGCATTTCCTGCGCTTGCAAAGTACAAGCCGCAAATCGATGGCTTCATTTGGTTTCAGGGATGGAACGACGGTTGCGATACTGCGGCGGCGGCGGAGTATGAAGACAATCTTGTGCATCTCATTGCTGATGTGCGCAAAGAACTGGGGGATCCAACGCTTCCGTGCATCGTTGGCGAAACTGGGAATATGGATGGCGAAGATGGCAACATTCTTCGCAGGAATCAGCGCGAAGCGTGCGAGCGCAAAGATGTCGTTGGTGCGCGATTTGTGCCGACAGCGCAGTTCTTGCGAAAGCCAGAAGATTCGCCCAACAAATCTCACGGTCATCATTGGTTTGGAAACGGCGAGAGTTATCTCTTGATTGGGGATGTTCTGGGACGCGCAACTATCGAAATGCTCTCCGCACGTGGCAAAAATAATGTCGAAGCTTCTCGCACAATCATCGACTTCAAAGGCGCAGATGTGGCAAAGCAATGGATGACCGTCAACGACGGCGTGATGGGTGGCAAGTCGAAAGGTGGCCCAGTATTTGCCGATGAAAAACTTCTTTTCTCAGGTTCTACAAATACCGATGGCGGCGGATTCTCATCGATTCGGGGTGCGCCGAAGAAGTGGGACGTCGAGGAATTTTCTGGTTTCATTTTGCGTGTGCGCGGTGATGGTCGAACATATCAACTCGACACTCGCATTCAAGGATCTGGTGGACGCCGAGACATTTCATACCGTGCCAACTTCAATACTGTCGCGGATCAGTGGGCTGAAGTCAGGGTTCCATTTTCTGCATTCAAACCTTCGTGGCGCGGTGCGGATCTCGAGGGTCAAGTGGCCGCATTCGATCCTGCAAATCTCTCATCGATGGGAATTATGATTTACGACGGAAAAGACGGACCTTTCCGCCTTGAAGTTGAAACGATTGGGGTGTATCGAGATTGAATCTGTCTTCTTTCTATTCGCAATATTCACATCATCAAAGAATCCTTGGCCACTCTGTGATCGCAATGCAGAACAAGTACGCACATCAACTCTTCTTGTGACATCGCACGAACCTGCGTATGCGTTTGCATGCGCTTTTATTGGCGACTGGGTGTTACGACATTGTGCTTGCCGCCCAACTTCTTTTTCTCGACTTCTTCCAAATATCGCTTAGTTGCGGGCGGAACAACATTCCACATTTTTATGGCAAACACCAGGCCAAGCACGGTAAAGGGCAGGAGGAACATTGGCCAATAGGACCAACTTTCAGTAGCGAGATATCCAATCACAAACGCCTGCATTGCACTGCCTGCATATGCAAACGAATCTGCAATGCCGGTCGCAGTTGCCGCAGCCTTTCTGCCGCCAAAGTCCGCCGTGGCAGTTCCGGACATAATCGAATGCACTCCAATCACTGCCATCATGATCGTGACAGCGGAAATGCCTATGACCAACATTCGGTATTCCAAGAATAATTTCAATACATAACTATCTTCTGGTGTTGCGACTGCTTTCAGTGGTTGAACTGTCAGGCACACAATCATCAATGCAGTGGAGATAAGCATAATGATTTGCATAAAGCCAGCGCTTGGCGCGCGGCGTGAATTGAAAAACTTGTCACTGAAAAATCCAGCAGTAAATCCACCAGCGATACCAGTGATGCAACCCCAGAATCCCCAGTTGGTGGTGATCTGCGGAACACCCAGTCCAGTTTCCTTTGCAAAGGTTTGATACCACTGCATGATTCCATTGCGCAACACGCCAGATGTGAACTCAATCACGCCAATCACCAGAATAATTTTGTTGGTGAATATCTTCCGCATCAACTCCCAATAGCCATATTTCTTGTCGTGCGCGTCATCGTGCGATGCATCGTGCGTTTGAAAATTATTAAAGCCAGCCTGATCAGGCGTGTCTTTGAGCAGAACAACATCGATGAATGCCCATACAAGCATAATCATTGATGGGATGGCAAAAATCAGCCAAAATGCCGGAATAGTGCGACCATCGAGAGCGAACATATAGTTCAATATCTCGTAAGTCATCGTTGGTGGAGTGGGCTGGTTCAATTTGACTGCATTGGCAATAGCGCCACCCCAATCAAACGCAAAGTAAACACCTAGCGAAATGAGCGTTCCAAAGATTGCGCCAAATGTCCCGCGCTCGCGAACGTGGAACCAGAACGACTTCACCTTGATGGTCGATACTGCGCCAAAACTTTGGAAGAACATATTCAATCCATAGAGCACGGAGAAAGCAACCACCAGATTCACCTTCAATGCGCCGTTCAAGAAGAGATACAACACGCCTGCCATCGCAGCATTCATAATGCTTGAACCAAGTGCGCCAATAAGAATCCCACGCTTACCGCCAACGCGGTCAACGACTGGACCAATAAAAAATAACGCAAGCGCGTAAACGGTAAAGCCCACACCGCTGATGATTCCAAAATCTTCCTTCGTCATGAGGTCGCCCAGCGCGCCTTTGGCAACGACCAAGTTGTATCGACCCATATAGAGGAACGCATATGTCATTCCCAGCGGAAACCAATTCACGAAGCGCCGCCACATAAACGTGCGTGTGTGGTGCAGGGGATTGGTAAAGAAGTACAGAACGATGATGTATGTCAAGGCCAAACTGACAAGAAAAAGTTGCATTGTGTTCTTTGCTGTGACTTAAATCATCACAAATTGAATTTCGATTCCGTGCAAATGTGATTTCGAGATGAGTTGTGGTTGCGAAGAATAAGAATACGGAGAGAGTATCCAATCCTTTTTATTGAGCGCCTGCTCGACCAAACCAAGTTGAAAACAAAGCGCGAAAGCGAATTACTGTCCGCCGCAGACTCCCCATTGCGCAATCAATACCGCAAGGTCATCGGCGGCAACATTTCCGTCACCTGTCAGATCCTCAGAGCAGGCAGGGCACGATCCCCAGCGAGAAAGCAAGCGTGATAGATCCGCCCCATCGACGATCCCGTTGGGTTGTATATCTGCGATGCACCCACACTCGTCTGGCACACCGTTGAAGTTGATGTCCAAACTTGTTCCGCTTGCGATATCGATTGCGTCAGATATCCCATTGTGATTGCAGTCCGATGCAGTCACTATTTCTATGCAACCTTTCGTGAGGGTTCCACTATCACCTATGACCGCATCTTGAATGATCAGTTTCCAATCTCCTTGTGGAGCGAGTCCAGCAAGCGCAGAAAGTGGTGATGACGGGCGAAGCATTCCGGTGAGTACGGGATTTTGTCCAAATGGACAACTTGATTCAGCCGCAAGTGTTCCATTATCTGAAAGCCAAAGGTCCAGTCCATCACCTCCGCAACCCCACGGACCTGGATAGCCCTGCGATGGAATTCCAGGACGATCGAGCAACTGAATCGTGACGCCCGATGGATGGATCAGCCGTGCACTCAAATCGCCAACCCAAGGATGTGTCGCAACGATTTGAACACGCACTGAAACAATGATCTCAGCGCCGTTCGTTGGAGGAGCGACCGTGAAAGGTCTATCGAGTACGCCTGCATCTGGAATCACTGCGCTCGAGACGCACCACTCTTCAGCACGCGCCAAGTTTTCGCAGAGAAGAACAGTCAGAATCAAGACAATCCCCAATGTCTCAACCGAAGTGGGGGCGTACTTCATCGCAAATCTTCGTGCGCAATGTATTGCAGAGTAAATTTTTTCTGCTTCAACACACATCAGCGAGCTCCTTGAGAATTCAATACGGCGTTTCGTTGAGAATCTGTGCATTGATTGGGATCGCTCATTCCATCGATGTGACACCATCCAATTTTCAAGCCCATATTGTTCCCACCAATGATGTGCCCAGCAGAGTTTTCAATGACACCATCTTCTGGATCAGTTAGAAAAATGTCCGAGAAAAAGTTGCAATAGTCATAGACAAACGGGTTGTTGGTGAATGTCGTTGTGTATGAATAGACTTTTTGACGTGTCGAAGTAGGGATCGTCGAGAGCCACGCTTCAGCACCTGCGTATGTCATGTCATTATTTGCTCCACATTGCACGCCAAAAATCTCGCCCAGAGCCGCGATATTTCCAGCGATCGGAGTTCCCTTGAAGGGGACGCCCAAAGCCTGAATGATTCTTCCAGGCCCCGCCCAATCGAGCCCGCTCCAATAAAAGTTATAGAGATGCAGCGCCGCGCATCCTCCTTGACTATGCCCGATCAATCCATAACTCTTGAACTGCGCGGCTTTGGATGCGATGTCAAGAGCGAAGGCATCATGAGTGAAATTTTGATTCAGGTTTTCATACTTATACGCATCGCCTGAAAAGTGTGACATGGTCCAGTAGTTTGCATTCGCGCAGTAACCATGTGTCAGCACAAGCGCATGTGATCCAACAGGAGGCACCAACATCGTCTCTTGGTTTATATCGAGGCTTGCAATTCCAGGAATACCTGCATCGCCAGCAAGCAGAGCAGGTTGGTCGGTGCGTTGAAGCACCTCAACAATTTCAGCAATATCAATTGAGGATTCTGCGACGATATCGAGAGGAGCAAATCCTTCACGCTCGTGAATTCTGATATTGCGACACTCGATGATTTCATTCGCCGCTAGTTTCAGTCGTCCGGGCTCGCAGCCAATTTGCAAGACCTGCTGTCCATCGCGACCACTCTCGACTGCTGCAATTCCTCCGATCCATCCGAGGCATCGGTTCCCGCGAGGTGATTGAGCCCAAAGTTCGGTTGCGGCAAATAGGACAGGCTCCTTGGTAGAAACTGGGATCGCAACATTGATCCACTTTCCATCAAGTTCTAGTGGACTTCCCCACTTTCAGTGGACACACAATCATACTAACCAACTCTCCTGGCCGCCTCGAACTGTTCGGGGCTGAGATAACCAAGTGAACTGTGTGATCTTTCGCGCTGATACCAAACTTCAATCCATTCAAAGATCGAACTGCGTGCTTGCGCACGAGTCTTAAATTTCGCGTGCTGAACAAGTTCCTTCTTCAGCGTTGCCCACGACGTGATGACTGCGATCAAGTCGGGATCAGCGGGGGCTTCGGTTGACCCACTTTCCATCTCAACTGCTCTCACTACTGCTCTCTCTCGTTTTGCGGCATTCAAATGTGTCTTGTTTTCTTGTGATTCTGTCACTAGAGCATCGGTCTTCGAAATCGTGTTGCGAGCTGCGCGATTTTTGAATGATTGGTTGACTTTCAGCATGCGAAA
>CAMBWI010000027.1 GCA_945871445.1 Singulisphaera sp. GP187
GTCCCAGCTCCCCACGCCGCCAAGGTCGTATCAGCCTTGATTGCAAGAGAGTGGAATCCACCGCCAGCGATTTTGGTGCAGACACCCAAACCCACAGGAACAATCGACTGTCCGAACTTTGGTGAAGGTCCTCCGGAAGTGATTCCAGCTCCCCACGCTTTGACAGTCCCATCAACTTTCATTGCGATGGTGTGATACTTGCCTGCAGCAATGTCGATGTATCTTGCGGTTGGGAATTCGTATGGCAATATAGACTGCCCCCAATTAAATCCGTTGAAACCACCATTAGTTTCTGAGACGATCCCAGCACCCCACGCAGCGAGCTCTCCACCCGTGTCGGGAGAAGCGCCGCGAATAACTACGGTATGAAGTGCACCCGCTACGATTTTACTGCAATATCCCAAGCCTCCTGGAACAGCGGATTGACCGGTCTGCGGATACTGGCCTATAATGGGCGACACACCCGCTCCCCAACAACGGACAGTGCCGTCTCGGCGAAGGGCGACAGTGTGGAAATAGCCTGCGGCAACTTGGCTACAAGCACCAAGAGTGTTCGGCACTTGGCGTTGACCATAGTCATTGCTTCCCCATGCGATCACAGTTCCGTCAAGCGGGTCATCGAAAGCGCGGGCTCGAATCGCGACCGAGTGCTCATGACCAGCAGCGATGTCTGAACACGTTCCAAGTGTCTGACCGGAATGATCGGGGTCGGTGAGAATTGTTGGAACGATTGACTGCCCCTTATTGACACCTGAAGTTCCCTGCCCGGTATCTGTCGTGCCTGCGCCCCACGCTCGCACAATGCCGTTTGTTTGCAATGCAAGTGTATGCCACGAACCGGCCGCAATCTTGGAGCAATCGGTCAGATCAACTGGCGGTATGGACTGACCATAGTTCGTGGGACCTGACGCACTAGTAGGAGATCCTGCTCCCCAGCACTCCACCTCTCCAAAAAGTGGAGCCGGATTCCCCACGTCTGCGCACCGGTAGCAGCGCACGTCATCAAAGGTTTCGCGAATCGTCCGTGCGTTGTCGCTCCAGTATGGATATTGCGTTTGAACTGTTCCGGTGGGTTCTCCTTGGAAAGAAACCTGCGGATTTGAAAAGTTAGGAATACCTTGACCAGTGGGATAGGCCATGATTGTCCCCCTTTCGACATCACTGCCTCCGTCTGGGTTGGGAACTGTAAACCGATGACCGTGTGAATATGGGAACATCGAGCATTGAAATGATCCACCCTGTCCAGGTTCGTGGCAACAACCCAGATTGTGACCAATTTCGTGACCCATAGATCCCATGCCCATAACGTCTACTACACAGTAACCCGTGCTTTCAAAACAACCTTCATTCACGCTCTTAATTCTTGCGATTCCACCGAGACCTTGAAGCCCAGTAACACGAAGAAGCACCACGAGATCTGCTCGGTGATAGTCGCGCTTTTGCCTCAAGAGACCTCCATAATCAGGATCGGCTGGATCTGAAATTCGATCAAGGTCCTCGCCAAATTCGAAGTCTTCGCCGCACCACAATGGAACCAAGGGTTCGCATTTTTGAGGTTCTGCTTCTGGATCAAAAGAAGGTTGGTGGCAGGTATAGCCTGGGTCTTCAGGTTCTGGGATAAATTCACCAGGTAGGCACTCTGGCACTTGATTCGTATCGACAATTGCAACAATACGAATATGTCGCACATGAGTAGGCGTGCTGATCAAACTGTTGTCGAATGATTCATTGATTGCATCTTCTTGAGCAAACACGGCGACTTTAAGGAGTGCGAGAGCCGCATCGGGGTCGAACGGTGGCTGAAGATCGGGGCAATTTTCGGGAGGTTCAGGAGGAGGATTAGGAAAAGGAGGAACAAAAGTTGAGTAATAAAAAAACTGCTGCAATGCACACGGGGAATAGGCGACCATCACATCGATAGTTTCCGAGTCAATGCAGGTTCCCCCGCCAGCAATTCCCCCTTGGTTGTCACCTGCAGAGTATTGCGCTTGGATTTCTGGCGGAACGTCCAAGGCGCCACCGCACACTTTGTTCTCCCCTTTGAAAATTTTGCTCAATCGTACCGGGCTTGCAATGTTTCCAAGCCATTCCCATTGAATTCCAGCACCGTCCCAAAGTTTCACCGCAATGTTGTTGTCTAACTGTGTGATAATCAGTTGGGTTGGACCTTTAACGTCTCTCCCCTTGACAACCAGAGTTTTTCGACCTGGCGAAGGGGTCTTCGTTTTCGAAGATGTCCAGACAATTTCAGTTGGAAATTCGATGTCGAGCGTGCCAAATGGATTCGGGATTTGCGCGCTGGACTGAACAGGCAAGTCCGCCGAATTAATCGCTGGAGTCACGATCGATTCGGTGCGATGGGAAGAGTCAGCTTTCGACGCGGATGTGATCGCGAAGAAGAGCGCCGCGACTCCAAAAATAAAGATCGCAGCGTAGCGTGAAAACGCTGGAAGAATTGACGGGATCGCGGAAGACCGCGCGATAGGAAAAAAGGAAAGTGGTTGCATATTAATAGTCTTGTGGTTAGCCATTTTGGATTGAATAAAAATCCTGAGACTCATTCGCAGGACCCCCATCCGGAGAGCAAGAATGTTAAGTCGGTTCCGTTTGTAATTCCATCGCTGTTCAAGTCCCCACTCGATGTTCCCCATCCAGAGAGGAGGAATGTCAAATCCGTTCCATTTCGGAATCCGTCATTATTGAAATCACCAACACAATTTGTTAAAGGTATCTCTTTGCGGATGATTGCCGTGTGATATCCACCTTCGGAAATCGCGAATGCGATATATGGATTTGGATTTGATGGGACGATAGACTGACCATAAAATGGAGATACACTGGTATTCGTCGTTCCAGCACCCCAGCAACGCACCTGTCCATCATTCGTTGCATCATAAATAGCGCCTGAGTGGTAAAAACCAGCAGCAATTTCTTGGCAAACCATCGCGACAGGGACAGGATCATTGGTAAGCGGAACAATTGCCTGACCGTAATTTGGTGCCGTTCCGGTGTTCACATATCCTGCTCCCCAGGCTTTAACTAATCCATCGCTCTTCAATGCGACAGTAAAGGCATCTCCAGCATCGATTCGAGTACAAATTCCAAGAGTAGTTGGAACATTCGTCTGCCCACTCGTGTTTAACCCCCAAGCTCTCACCGCACCTCCTGTTGTGAGGGCTACAGAATGAGACCCTCCTGCGGAGATGAGGCTGCAAGTTCCTAGTGCGGGATTGGTTGGAATTGTAATTTGTCCACTCGAATTACTTCCCCAACCTACAACTTGTCCATCTCCAGTTCCACCTTTACGGATTGCAAGGCTGTGCGATGAGCCAGCAGCAATTTCTTTGCACACTCCAAGAGCTCCTGAAACAGTTGACTGACCACTCGTATTAGAGCCCCAAGCAACGACAGTCCCATCCTGCTTAATCGCAAGAACATGCGCTCCGCCGGCGGAAATGTGCGTGCAGAACCCTAGAGTTGACGGGACTGTTGTTTGATTTGATGTGTTCAAGCCCCAGGCTTTTACGATTCCGAAATTTTCAACTTTACTGGTTTTCGCGTCAAGTTCTTCTTCAATAGCAACAGTAAAATACAGTCCAGCAGAAACCTTGATGCATTTGTCAAGTGTTGATGGGACCATAGACTGACCATAATTTGGAATGGTCCCAGTGCTTGTTGTTCCAGCTCCCCAGCAACTAACAAAACCAGACGGAATTGGGTCTGGTTGCGGAGGAACAGTAGGGACACAGCGGTACGATGCCACATCAGAAAATGTTTCTCGGATTGTTCTTGCGTTATCGCTCCAATACTGATTCACAGTGCCTTCAACTGTTCCTGTTGCAACGTCTTCATAGTTAACATCTGGATTTGAAAAATGGGTAATTGTTGTCGATGGGGGATAGGCCATAATCGTCCCATATAGAATGTTGTCAGAGCCAACAAATCGATGTCCGTTGCTGTAATCCCAGCCTCCGAAAGCATTTTCAGAGCAATAATCGCCTTTATCACCCGGCGCATGACAGCAACCAAAGAGATGACCCAACTCGTGAGTCATTGTCGAATCATAGAGTGAAATGACATCGACAACGCAATATCCGAAATCTCCATCACCATCATTATTTGTTTTTCTCCAAGCAAGACCAGCTACTCCATCGTTTCCGGGGACTCGAAGCATTACCACAAGATCTGCTTCATACAGATCTCGCATTTGTTTCACGGGACCGCCAAGGTCTGTCGTAATGTCAGTAACCTCATCGAGGTCAATTTCAAATCCAACATCTTCTCCACAGATCAAGCCTGGTTCCTTGGGGTCAAAACAAGGAGGACAATCTTCTGGATAATCCTGAATGGTTGGCAATATTTGAGTGACTTTAATTTCCCTCACAGTCGCAGTGCTGATAGCACTATTTACAAAGGCGAGATTGGTCAGTTCTTCCGATAGAAAAACACTCGAGTAAAGGTAGCCAAGTCCACCTGCCACAAAAACTGAACATGATGTGTAAACGACCAAAACGGTCACTTCTGGTGCATCGACACAGTCTGCAACTCCACCTTCATTGCCTCCAGAAGCGTCATTCATTTGGGATACTTGCGACAGTAAAGGGAAAGCACCCATTTTGGCTTGAAGTTTCGAGGACGGTTCGAGCGCACCTGGACAACTTTTGGAAATCTGGCTGATCGGAATTTTTTCGAATTCGAGTGGCTGTCCAGCCATACATCGAGCCTTCCAGCGAACGCCGGAGCCATCTAGAAAGGTCGCAGTAATATATTCGTTGTATTCAACAACGATTAATTCGACCGGACCGTGGCTATCTCGTCCGATTGCAACACATGCTTTTCTGCCAACACCTCGATCTTTGTTTTTTGATGAAGTCCAGTTCACTTGCTGTGGCATGCGAAGGTTCAATCCTTCCCATCCGACATTCAAAACAGGTTGGTTGGGATCGTTGGCGGATTCAACAAGTGGCTGATTTGAATTGACTGTATTTGCATTCAAATTGAAGCTTGTAAAAAGAAGCACAATCAATACCGAGGCGTGTTGAAGCGATACCAACCCAAAGGGATAACGCTGTGGTGGAATGCCGAATTTAGGGGGAGTAGTCACATTGGAATTATGGCAGAGAAACAGAATTAATCAAGCAATAGCCAAGAAAAATTGAAATTATTTTTTTCTCAATTTTCGAAATCGTTCAGATGAAGACCGGGGTTGTAAGGTAATTGCCACACAAAAAAATCGTCGATTGTCCAATTTTGATTGAAAACACAGCCTAAAAAACGATTTTTTAAAAAATAATGGAATTTGGCAATTCGGATGCTTTCTCGACCTTCATTCTTGCGTATGCAGCAACTATCGCCATAAAGCAGTCACCCCCTGCGCACAGTGATCACGACTACTTCCGCCGGGCAATTCACTCGAAGCGGAAACCAACCTCCGACTCCGGTGGTCACAAACAAATGCGAATCACCTTCGTGATAATGGCCCGCACGCAAGGATCGTGAAGCTGCAGCGCGTGGCTTCTTGCGCAGCGAAGGCAGTAGCGCAAATTGTCCTCCGTGGGTGTGACCAGAAAGTGTCAGCGGAACATTCCACTTTGCGGCTTCGCGAAATGCTTTGGGATTATGCGCGAGCAGCAAGTGCGGCACTGTTCCTTGCTCAACAATCGTTCGAACCTCCTGTGCATTACCCGCAAGCGTGCGCGACCAATCGATGCCGCCAATGCGAAGTCCGCCGCGGGCAATGAGAATCTCGTTGCGGAGTGTTGTCATTCCAGATTCACGAGCGAGACGCGTGACGCGCTGGTCATCGTCGAGCAAATCATGATTTCCAAGAACCAAATATCGCCCCATGGATGCGCGAAGTTGACCGAGTGCTGCGAAGATTGGTTCGCATCCCGCCACATCCAAGTCCACAACATCACCAGTGCATGCAACAAGATCTGGCTTCGCATTTGCGAGAAGTTCCACTGCTTCAAGTGCGCGCGAAACTGGCATCAATTCCCCCACATGTAAATCACTGATATGCCCAACGCGAATCCCATCAAATTTCGCAGGCCAATTCGCGACTTTTAAGTCGACCTTGCGAATTTCGATCGACTGCTTCAAATGATTTCGCAAGAGTGCGCCACCAACAATTTGGTCGGGCAATTTCGTCAAAACTGCGTGGCGCAACTTGGCGCGCGCCATGCGTCCAGCATTGCCCGCACGCGCTGCGAGCTTTCCGTGAGCGACCAACTCCTTGACGGTAACTCGAACTTTCTTTCCTTTAGAATTTGACATTGATCCCCACGAAGAGACCTTGCACGCCACCATCGAAGATCGCAGAATTGTTGTCGAGCTTGAAATCTTCCAATCGATATCCAAACTGCACTCCACAGTTGGGAGTAAACATTGCGCTGACTCCAGCACGAACGAAGGTGAAATATTGTCCGTTTGAGAAATTCGATCCCGTTCCACCCGTCGCTTCCATATTGATTGACTCTACCCACGGCATGCGGCCCTTCACATTCAGGTCGAGTTCAATTCCCACGCCGATGCCAGGCATCACTGCATCCATCGACCAAGAATCACTCGTACCCGCAGTTTGATCGCTCACCGAAAGTGATGCGCTGTACCAGCGCACTGCGCCGAGAGCCTTGAAACGAAGATCGGCCTTGTATCCGCCATCTGCCGCTGTATTACGCGCGTTGACGATCTTTGTTGCCCAAGGAGTTTGTTGGTCAGCGAATGGTTGCCAGAATGTCACATCGAATTCGCCTCCAGCTCCTGCAGCTGTAAAACTATTCGAGAGTTGATCGCCAATCAACATATTGACTGAACCAAATGAACCCGCAACTGTTGCAGTCGTCGTTGCATCGGTCGAGAAAAACCATCCAGTCAGCATCACCTTATAGAAGACGCCCCAAGATGCCGAAAGTTCACCGTTGAGAGTTGCTTCATATCCATTCAATCCCAAATCATCATCAGCCGTGAAAGTCGCACCGTTCAAAGATGTGTCGGCGCGAACGCGTGCCATCCAAAGGGCAGGTGAAAATGTGATCTGAAAATCCCCTGCCGTGCGCATCTCATTGGCCACGGGGGTTGGAGTGGAGGCTGGAGTGGAGACTGCACCTGACGCAGACTTTGAGGGTGTTGCCGTCGTCGTTGCTGCATCCTGAATTGCATAAAAGTGCATCAAATCTGCGACAGAAATAGGCTCTGCCAGCAAAGGAGCTTCGGCTCGAGCGAACGCCGAAGAATTCGCAAGCGCAACGACGAAAGGCACGATCAGAGATTTGCGGGTGAAATGCACTCCGTGAGCCTACCTCCTTCCATCCGACCACCGAATGCAATCCAACTCGGTCCTTTGGCGTGGGTGCTTCCGTCTGCGCTGCACTTTTCTTACGCTCGATCGGGCGGACCTGGAGGGCAGAATGTGAACAAGGTCGAATCGAAAGCGCAACTTCGCGTGGCGATTACATCGATCGGTGGGCTCGATCACTTCGGTCGTATGCGACTTGCTCGTATGGCGGAATCGCATTTGCATGGCGGTGACCCTGATGATCCGCTGTCGATTGAATCGTCCAATGCAGAGATTCGATTTTCCGCAGAAGAGCATCGATCGCAGCGTGCCAACCATGATGAATGTATTGCGAGGCTGCACGACTTGGTCTTGCGAGCCGCTGTCGTACCACGACGACGGCGCAAAACGAAACCAACACGTGGATCGCGCGAGCGACGATTGGAGTCGAAGAAAATCCAGGGCGAGAAAAAAGAGCGACGGCGCAAGAACTGAAAATAGGCGCATAAACAGCTACTGAAAAGTTCGTGCAGATTTTTGGCAGCGTCTTGATATGCCTCTGGGTTCCGTCGCACTTTTACTTGCGTGCCCAGCCGTTGGAAAGTTCTCTCGGGCGAGTTCCGCAGGCGGCCGACGGCACTTGCAAATAAAATTCGCAAACCGGATCGTGTCGGTCGCCGAGGACTGTCTGAGCCCCGAGAGGACTTTTCACGGCTGCCAACTTTTGTTTTTCTGCGGCTGTATCCGCGGCTGTATCCGCGGCTGTATCCGCGGCTGTATCCGCGGCTGTATCGGCGGCTGTATCGGCGGCTGTATCCGTGGCTGTATCCGCAGCCGCTATTTCAATCGAACTTCGCCACTCCCCTTTTCGACAACACCAATAATCGAAGGATTCTCCCCAGATCGCTTCAATTTCTTCATCATGCTCTGCGCATATTTGGGACGCGCAATGATCGTATATCCGATACCCATATTGAAAACGCGAAACATCTCCGCTTCTTCCACACCACCATGTTGCTGCAGAAACGGAAAAATCGCTGGCGGAGTCCACGATGATTTCTCAATCACCGCATCGAGATTCTTCGGCAGCGCACGACACACATTGCCCGGTAATCCACCACCCGTAATGTGAGCCATACCACTAATTGACTTCTTTTTACGAAAACTCTCGACCAATTTGACGATCGATTTGGCATAAATGCGCGTTGGCTCAAGCAGAATCTCGCAGAGCGTTCGTTCTCCCAAATCTGCATACTTCGCATTCAAATCCAAACCAGCATCGCGAATGATCCTGCGCACAAGTGTGTATCCATTCGAATGCACGCCTGAACTTTCCAAGCCGATGATCACGTCATTCTTCTTGACGCGCGTTGCATCGATGATGTTGTCATACTCCACAACTCCGACGCAGAATCCTGCGATATCAAAGTCGCCTGGCTTATAGATGTCTGGCATCTCCGCGCACTCGCCGCCAAGAAGCGCACATCCTGCGATCTCGCATCCACGAGCAACTCCTGTGATCATTGCGCTCGTTTCTGCGGGTTGCAATTTGGAAAGTCCCAGATAGTCCAAGAAGAAAAGCGGTTCCGCTCCCTGCACGATCAGATCATTCACATTCATCGCAACACAATCAATTCCAATCGAGTCATACACACGCCGCTCTGCAGCCATCAGAACTTTCGTTCCAACTCCATCGGTGCATGCAACCAAAACAGGACGCTTGTAATTTCTTCGCAAACTTTTTTTACTGAAGTCCAACTGAAACATTCCCGCGAATGCACCGTGGCGACCCAAGACACGCGAACTATGGGTGCTCTTGAGAACTGGCTGAATGAGATCGACGACCTCATCACCCGCATCGATATTTACACCTGCATCTTTGTATGTCAGACCTTTGGTCACTGGGGAAGCGCTCATTGCCCCATTACACACGATTCTCAGCAAATCGGTCTATGCTCACCAAACTCATATGTCCATTCTCATCGATAGCAATACTCGTGTCCTCTGCCAGGGCATCACCGGAACTGCAGGCGCATTTCATACCAAAGGATGCTTGGAATATGGCACTCAAATGGTTGGCGGAACCACTCCCGGCAAGGGCGGGCAGCGCGACACCAACGGCTTGCCGATTTTCGAAACGATGCACGCTGCGGTCAAGGCGACTGGTGCGACTGCGACAATGATTTTTGTTCCGCCTCCATACGCAGGTGATGCGATCATCGAAGCTGCTGATGCGGGGATCGGATTGATCTGCGCAATCACCGAAGGCATTCCAGTGCAAGACATGATTCGCGTTCGTCAGATACTAAAGAATTATCCAAACAGCACTCTGGTGGGACCGAATTGTCCTGGGGTGATCACTCCAGGCAGAAAAGTTGGCGAGAAAAAATATGAAGGCGGATGCAAGATTGGAATTATGCCTGGATACATCCATATGCACCGCATTGATGCCCCATCGCGCAAAGCTGTCGGCATCATCAGTCGCTCAGGAACATTGACATACGAAGCTGTCTGGCAATGTTCTGCGCGCGGAATCGGTCAAACAACATGCGTCGGCATCGGCGGCGATCCAGTGAAGGGATTGGATTTCACAGACCTGTTGGAACTCTTCACCGCCGATCCTGATACGAGTGCAATCGTGATGATCGGCGAAATCGGCGGAAGCGCGGAAGTCGATGGCGGAAGATGGTTGCAGGCGAATACAAAGAAACCCGTCATTGCATTTATCGCTGGCCGTACTGCCCCTGCTGGTCGTCGAATGGGACATGCTGGCGCGATCGTTGGTGGTGCTGAAGACACAGCGCAAGCGAAAATCGATGCGCTGCGATCGATGGGAGTTCAAGTGGCTGAAAGTCCTGCAGATATAGGCGAAATGACTGCGAAAGCGTTGGGATTGAACTGAAGAGCAGAGTTTCTCGATCGCACTCGGTACGATTTTGCAAATGAAATTCTGCAAACTTTTTACAGCCACTTCATTCGTGACTTGTATTGCTTTGTCACTTGTCGCGAATGCGGTAGATGATGCTGCATCTCAATCTGTACCTCCCGTTGTTGCGCCAGCGCCAATCATCGCTGGACATCTTTATGATCGCATCGCAGTCATTGGTGCGAGCGCATCCGATGGCTTTGGTGTTTCGGTGCGCAAAGACTCACCTCCAGCAGATTCGACTGCGAAAAAATCGCCGCCCATTGGATTGAATCTTTCAGATGTTCTGCGATACGCAGCGAAAACAACAATGACCGATGGAACGACTTCGCAACGAGTCATCATGCACAAGTATTCCAGTGGATTTTTCTTTGCAAATCCAGGACCAATTGGTCGGGGGGAAATCAACCGAGCGCTCAAGATCAAACCAACTCTTGTTCTCGGGTTGGACTTTCTCTTCTGGTATGTCTACGGAACGGTCACTGCTGAAGGCAATCCGATGACCACCGGAGCTGATCGACTGAGTAATCTTGAACTTGGACTGGATCAACTTGACCGAATTGTCAACGCAGGAGTACCGCTGGTGATCGCAGATATTGCCAATATGCGCGACGCGATCGGCAAGATGCTTTCAGAAAATCAAGTACCGGATATCCAGACAATCGAAAGTGCCAACAAACGAATAATAGAGTGGGTCAAAGCAAGGCCGCTCGTCAAGATCATGCCGCTCTCACAAATTCTGGCGACTCTCAAGAGCGGCGGAGCCATCGAACTTGCTGGAAAGTCCTGGAATCCTGCAGAATTAGGGCAACTTATTCAGGCGGATCAACTGCACCCAACCTTCGCAGGAACAGTTGTCCTCGCAGCAGGATTGATCGACTTGGCAAAAACCAACGATCCTTCGACTCCACCTCCGTTTGATTTCGATCCGAAGTTGATCCGAGAACGAGTGCTTGAAAAATTGGCGGCGAAAAAACCCAAAGAAGAACCAAAGCCTACTGAAGATTCGCCAGTAACTCATTGATGCGCTTGCGCGCTTCTTCGTCTTTCGTCTTGACAAGCCAACCACCAACTGCCTCGCGTGCAGCGTCCACTCCAGCGACTCGTTTTATTTCCGGCGCAAGTCGCGAGAGGTCGACCGCTGGACGCACTGCACGAACTTGTTTCACAAACCAATCAAGCACCGCACGATCCTTGATCGACGAAAATTGTTGGGTCCACAATTGCCAAAGCATGTCTTGATCGATCAGAGTTGGCGTTGGAATCATGCGATACGCAGCCAGAAATGCGTCGCTTTGGCGAAGGCGAAAAAGCGGACCAAGCGCGATCGGCGCACAAAGTGTCGCAACTGCATCACCTTTACTTGCAGCGACAGACCAGATTTGCGAAGCCATTGCATCATCGCCAGTCTTCACAATATCGCCCAAAGCGCGCGCATAATCCGCCGCCGCGCCAGATGTCTTGGTAGCAATCAACGCAGCGCGCGCGCTTTCTTTTACATCTGTTTCGCCTTTGGCAGAGTCAAGAGCCGTTGCTGCGATGCGAGGCTGAGATGGAGTTGATGGCGGCGGAATGACCATCAACGGATCGCCAAACAATGTCACACGCCACACTGAATCAATCGGGCCATCCCCCCATCGACTTGCGACAAGGAATGGAACCATGTTTGCCATCCGTGTTGCGACCATACTCGGCGGAACGAACGCAACTAAAAATGGCTCATACACACTGCCGGCATAGGCATAAATTCCATGTTCCAACCAGCGCCCGCCAACCGTGTCGCGGCTCTCTGCGGAAGTCAGACTCCACGAATGGATCAGATGCATCGCCATCGGATGTTGAAGCATCGGAACATCTTCGGGATAGCACTGAATCGTCTGCCACATCTTGAAAAAATCCGAATTGCCCATCGTGTTCATAAACAGCACATCAGGCTTGAAACCGCCCATCAACAGATTGAGCCACGAAACAACCGACGCTTGCGCCCCAGAAAACTCGGTGGTTTCATATCCCGCACTCTTGAGAACAGCGGAACCTTCGGTCATTCCGTAGCGGGCATATTCGCCTTCGTTCTGATAGGTATTGATCATCCAAACAGATTTCGGCGACAGATAGAGACTGCACATTGCGATGTATGCGCAGCGCACTTCATCGCCGAAAATGTTTGAGGCAATCGCCCATCGACGGCCATCTGGAATTCTGCAAAGCGCATCCATCACAGCAACAGCTTCGCCAGGCTTTGGATTCGATCCGTTGGGAGGCGCCCACTGCAATCCTGGTGGAACTTCCACTTTCAACGGCATCGATCGACAAATCGTGACTGCATCAATTGCATCGCCAAGTGACTTGTATCCCAATGTCGTTGTATTCGCCGCATCTTCAATGCGCTGTGAAAGTTCCTGAAATTGTGATGGCCCCATCGTCGAACTTGGAGGATCGAATGGCCCTTCAAGCCAACTCAACACCTGTCCATGACCTGCTGCTAATGCGACTGCTGCAGTCCATGCTGGATCACTCATACTTGCAAAGACAATTCCGATTGGCTCGAAGCGCGCTGATGCGAATGCTTCCGCTGGCGTATTGGGATTCGCATCGCTTCCTGGAACGGTCCAAGACTGCGTGATTGCCTTCTTTGCAAGTGCATTTTTTTCGTCAACACTTGCGGGCATTGCACCAATCGAAGTGCGACGAATGATTTTGCTTGGCTTGAATGCTCGAACAAACATCGGCGTGTAGAACTCATCTTCGATCAGCACCGGCCAACGCCCGCGCAGAGTCCATCTGGAAATTTCATCCAGATATGTCGCAGTATCTGGAACAAGTACAACCTTGTCGACCATTGCGATGCGCATCCTGACTTGGAAGGAACGCAGACCCATTTGCATCTGCCACGAAACTGGCATTGGCTGTCGAACAACTTGTGGCGATGATTCTGTCGAAGCAGTTGGAGCTGGAACCGTTTGCGCAAAAGCACCAAACGCAATAAACAGAATCACAGACGCGCTGCACAGAGTCTTCATAGGCAAAAGATACAACCAGTAATCATTGAACGAGTTGATATCCCTTGGCAATTTGGCGGAAAGCTTCAGCGTCTTTCGCCGCCCACGCGCTCTCGCGTCCAAGTTCCTTTGCCAAAATTGTCGCAACGAGATCGGCGCAATCGAATGCCGCTTTCGCATCGAGCAGCAGACTACGCGTGCGCCGTGCAAGAACATCATCAACCGATCGAGCCATTTCATGGCGTACCGCATATGCGACAACACCAAGCGGATACGGCAATCGAGCGTGCATCGGCTGATTCCAACTTGGATGTTCGGCGCAGACAGCACGCACCACCGGCGCATCGCTGCCATACACCCGCAACCAATCTTCGCTTGGCATCGCAGCATCATCGCGTGCAATCCAACCCCGCACATGCAATGATTCTGTGCCGCACGGTCTGCGATCAAGCTGACCAACATCAATGACTCTCGCCATTGTGTCCTCGGCCATGCGCCGATAGGTCGTCCACTTGCCACCCATGATCGACACCATTCCGCTTGTACTGACAACAACTTTGTGAGAACGAGAAATGGACTTCGATGGCGAATCAACTCCGCTCTCGTGCACAAGCGGTCGCATGCCCGCATAGACCGAACGCACATCTGCGCGAGTTGGATCGCGTTCTAAATATCGCCCTGCATTACGAAGGATGAATTCTATTTCCTCTGGAAGCGCACGAGGCTCGATCTCCGCCTTCTTCATCGGCGTGTCGGTTGTGCCTACAACGATCCGCTCATGCCAAGGAATAACGAAGAGCACTCGCCCATCGTCGGTGTGCGGCACCATAATCGCGCGCTGACTCGGCTGCAAAGTTTTATCAAAGACCAGATGCACACCTTGCGCAGGTTCGATCATTCGTGGCGTCTTGCCATCATCCAAGACTCGCAATTCATCAGAGAAAATTCCACAAGCGTTCACGACCACTGTTGCGCGTATCTCCATCACGCGTCCGCTCTCGCCATCCATTGCGCGCACTCCATGAACCATACCGTGCGAATCTTTGAGCAATTCATTCACTCGACATTGATTCAGAACCACCGCACCTAAATCTGCCGCAGTGCGCGCAAGAGTCAACGCCATACGAGCATCGTCGAATTGACCATCGTGATACTCCACACTGCCAAGCAGCCCTTCACGGGAAACATTGGGAATCGCGTCGATTGTTTGTGCAGTTGAAAGAAACTTACTTGGCGCAAGATTGCGTTTGCCTGCAAGCAAGTCATACAATTTCAGACCCGCGCCATAAAAAGGACCTTCCCACCAGGTGTATCGCGGCACAAGAAATGCCAGATCGTGCACGAGATGCGGCGCATTCTGATGCATCAATCCGCGTTCGTGCAGAGCTTCCATCACCAACGCAATATCAAGTTGCTCCAAATAGCGAACTCCACCGTGCACGAGTTTGGTACTGCGACTCGAAGTGCCCTTTGCAAAATCGTGCGCTTCGACCAAGCAAGTCGAATATCCACGCTGCGCAGCGTCGACTGCGACACCAAGTCCCGTTGCGCCACCTCCAACAACAAGCACATCAAATGATTTGCCATCTGCGCGTTCCAACATTTTCGAGCGCAAGAAATCACTCACGAATGCTCCTCCCATCCTTGAGATTTTTCGATTGCCTTGCGCCACCGTTCGCGCATTGCGATTCGTGTGCTCGGACTCATCATTGGTGCGAAGACTCGATCCACGCGCCGCAGAGATTCGATTTCTTTCGCTGAAGTCCACACTCCAGTTGCAAGTCCAGCCAAGTATGCCGCACCGAGAATGGTCGATTCCAAGATCGCTGGTCGCTCGACTGGGATTCCAAGCAAATCCGACTGCATTTGCATCAACAAATCGCTTGCGCATGCGCCGCCATCAACACGCATGATTCCTATTGCATGCTGTTGATCAACTGAAGGAATATCCGCATTCATCGCTTCAAGAACTTCAACGACTTGCATCGCAATTCCTTCAAGAGTTGCTCGTGCGATATGCGCAGCGGTTGTGCCGCGAGTCAATCCAAGGATCGCTCCGCGAGCTGTTGCATCCCAGTGTGGTGCGCCCAAGCCCGTGAATGCTGGAACCACAACCACACCATCAGAATCTGCGACACTTGCGGCAAGTTCGTTCACTTCTGGCGCACTGCGAATGATTCCAAGTCCATCACGCAACCATTGGATCGATGCGCCTCCCATAAAAACGCTTCCTTCGAGGGCGTACATCACGGGCGCGCCTTTCATGCGCCACGCAACCGTGGTCAAAAGTCGCGATCGACTTCGAATCAACTGCGTGCCAGTGTTGGCTAATAAAAAACAACCTGTTCCAAAGGTGGTCTTTGACATTCCTGCTTGCGTGCAACTTTGTCCAAAGAGTGCGCACTGTTGATCGCCGCCGATTCCCGCAATTGGAATTGCTCGACCGAAGATCGCTGGATCGCTCTCACCACAGACTCCACTGCTGTCAATGATTTTTGGCATGATGTCTCGTGGGATATTGAACAATTTCATAAGCCACTCATCCCATTCAAGAGTCTGCAAGTCCATCAACATTGTTCGCGATGCATTCGAGACATCCGTCACATGCAATTTTCCACCCGTCAAATTCCAAATGAGCCAAGAATCGATTGTTCCTGCGGCAAGTTCGCCCCGTTCTGCTCGTGCCCGTGCGCCTTCAACATTGTTCAGAATCCACGCCAACTTTGATGCGCTGAAATAAGGATCAAGAAGCAACCCAGTCTTCTGGGTGACTTTCGACTCGACTCCCTGTTCGCGCAATCGTTCCAAATCCCCTGCGGTTCGGCGATCTTGCCAAACAAGTGCGTGATGGATGGGTTGACCACTCTTACGATCCCAAACAACAATCGTCTCTCGTTGATTTGTGATGCCGATGCCAGCGATCGTATTTGCAGATATACCACCAAGTCGAAGCGCCTCTTGTGCGGTTTCCAACTGAGTCTTCCAAATTTCCAAAGCATCATGCTCGACCCAGCCAGACTTTGGGAAAAATTGTTTGAACTCTTTTTGTGAAACACTTGCCAAACGACCATGGCGATCAATAATCGCGGTCCGCGAACTGCTTGTTCCCTGATCAAGGGCAAGAATGAGAGATGGACTTGTCACAAATGCAACTCTACTTGATGCCAGCTTTGTTCAATTGCTCTGCGTTCAATACATTCTTCAATCGAAGAATCAATTTGTCACGCGCTGCGTCTCGAGCGAACGCATATTTCGCCATCAGTTCAATCTGAGCCTGCGCATTCAATATTGATTGCATTTGTGCTTCTGAATCAAATTCGACACTTTTGACCGCAGACTCATTTACAGGGCCAGTTTTCATCTGCTGGATCATTGATTCGACCGCTGCATCACGCTCAGCATGAAATTCATCACGAGCAACAGACAAACTGGCGCGCTGTGACTCGGTGAGATCGGATAGAGCACAAGCCTTCGCCAATCCTTCTGCGGCAGATTCGGTCTGGCCATAAGCGTGAAAATATGCTTCGCGCAAATATGCACCCTGAACTGCCTTTCGTGCAGATTGTGGAACGACCTGTATGAGCGCGTCGAATGCGTCTCGCTGAAGAACTGCCTTTGCCTTTGCAGCTTTCAAACCGATCGCCTTCGTTGATTCTTCACGCTTTTGCATTGAAAGATAAAACTCTCCCCATCGAGATTGATCGTTGGTCTTGGCAAAATTCGACCATCCAATTTCGTTCGTGCGCAAGATGCGCCAGTAGGCAACGACAGCATCATGCATAGATTGTGCGGACTTTTGCAGTTCGTCCAATTTCGGCGCGAGAACCTCAGAAACTTTGTCGCAATCGCTCGCTCCTAATCGAACGCCAGTCACAGCAAGAATTGCGTTGGCATTTTCTTCGCCACCCTCGACATCATCGAATGCGGAATCCAATCCTGACCAATGCGCGCCGCAGATTCGACCGACACGCAGCATCTGGACGATCTTTGCCTGATTTGGTTCTGCGACAACGCCTGCAACATCGACAAAGAATCGATCTTCGATTTCACGGCGAATTTTTTCTGTCTCGTTGGCGCGCGCAACCCAACGATCAACTTCAGATTCTTCTGTCAGTGCTGTGATCGGGATCCCATCATCGCCCTCGATAAGCGGCGGTCCCCTCTCAGCCAACGCTTGTATTTGATCTGACTCTGGCTTGATTCGAGCGTCCCATTCCTTCCAGTAATCAACCTTGAGACTCTGCAAGATCGCCTTCGCATTCGCACCACTTCCAAGCGATTCGGCGATGCGCAACATCCAAGCATCATCCATTCGCCGCGCATTCCACAATGTCAGAGCATCACTCTGCAGACCGAGTTGACCTTCCTTCGAATCATTCACTGCCACATCCAGCGCACCCTCCTTTGCGCCATCAAGAGCAGACAGATTTTCTGGCAAGAACAAGCCTGCTTCTTCTGGCGTTCCAATTTTTCCAAGAATGTCCGCCGAATCTGGACCAACAATTGCGAAGATCGCCGCCTGCGCATTTCGACCCGCATGCATTCGTTGAGAGACATTCGCTGCAATTTCTGCCTCCAATAGATTCAGTGCGGTGTGATCCTCAACAGAGTTCTCCTCGAACCACCGCCGATTTTCCTTGACGATAATGTGGTCCAGCATGCGATCATCCGCCCCCTGCCACTGCGCGAAGATCGATCGAATCGCCTCGCGCTGATCGTCGCTCAGTCGCTTCACTCGAAGAGCAGAATTTGCTGTTTGCTCCACACCACTTCCAGAGCCATTATCGAACTGCGGATATGCAACGGCAAGATATGCGTTGCGAAATTTTCTTGCAAATTTCACATCATGGCGTGCGAGAATATCCCACACTGCCCGATATGCGCGCGTGGAACTTTCGCGAATTGCTTTGCTCAATTGGGCAAGCGGTAGCCGCACTTTGTTATATGCAGCTTCATGTGCCTTCATCAATTCCTTCAATTGTTCTTCGTCTATCTCGCCGACATTCTGCTCATTGAGCCCCAGAGTTCCAGACAGTGCTTCCGCCATCGCAACAGCTAGCTTCATCGATGCGACAACAAATTCTCGAAGAAGTTTTCCATGACGGCCATCAAATTCGATCAGAGCACGATCGCATTCCATTCTCATTTCAGAAGCGCGAGTGACTGCGCTCCAATCCAAACCTTGCAACAGAACTGGGACATCAGCATCTTCGATATGTTCAAGCTCCATTCGACGCCACGTCGTGCGATCGCGTATGGCGAGTGCTTGTGCAAGACCAGCGTGCATGGACTGCGGCAATGCATTGCGAACCGCATCAAAGAGAACTTGATCCAAAGCAACGCTCCGTTTGAGCAACCCGAAATACGTATCCATTATTTTTTGAGTTTCATCACGACTAGGCATACTCCCAGCCTTCGAAAGATCGCGCATCTTGTCTTGAAATCGCTGAATCTGCTGCTCTCGTAGTTCCAAGCAACTTTCGAGATATCTTATGTGCACTGCTTCAATGGCCGCGTAATGGTCGCGGTAATCAACGCCATTTTTCTTCAGCAAATCGGCGAACTCGATCAACCCGATCGGATCAGGAAATGTCCCAGATGTTCCCTGACCATACGCATTCGGTCCGTAAACCGAAAGGGAAAGAAAAATGACGAAAGAGGCACAACGAATTCGCTTCCACCACCTCACCACATTTGGTGCGGTGAGTGCACTCACATTGCAGACCCCAAGTCCATCACACGACGCCACGCGCTGATTTGTCCCAAGTGCATCTGATTGTGTGCAAGGCACATGAATGCAACCATTGCACCAACGGTTGGCAACTTCTCGGCCATTTGCGTCATCGGATTCGCTTGTGCGAAAACAGCTTCATCGACTCCTGGAAGAATATCGGCAACCTTCATCCAACCCTTGGTGAATTCCGCGACGAGCGCATCCTTCGATGGATAGAAGCCAGGTCGATCAACGCAAGGCAATCCGTGATTGAAAAGTTCTCCATAACCCGCTGGTGCATCACCAAGCTCTTTGTTGCCCAACATTCCAGCAACGGTTGACGCATACAACGCAAGATGCCCGATGCAGAATCCAGGACTATTCAGATCTGCTCGAGGCATATGCGAAAATTTTTCGGCAGGAATCGTCTGCACAAGTTTGTCCGCATATCCCAATGTCATCCGAAGTCCCGGGGCAATAATTTTTCCAGTGCTCATATGAAACAAGATACCCGCTCTCTTCGCTTTACAGTCCGATGTACTGGGTATAAATCCTGCGCGCATCGCTGGGCTCCGGCGAGCCGCGGACGATCGCACGCCCATCTGCAAATACAGTCAATTCATACAAATCACCAGCGGATGTTCGCTCTGATCGCAACGCTCCACGCATTCGACCACTCTCGACTGTGAACTCGCCATGGGCCAGGAGCCGCAACGCAAGTGCATCCAAGTCGATTGATGCGGAACTCGCTGGCAATATTTGCACAGCATTTCGACCGCACAAAGTTGTCGCCTGGGAAGATCGAGCGCCATCAAGAAAATCCAAATGCCCCTGCACACATGCAGCGCAATCTCTCGCACGCGCCGAAGAACCAAGTTTCGTACGACGCAGTCGACCAGTCGCAAGATCAAAGCTGACAATATCGCTGTCATGAACTTCAAAGATTCCCGCCAGATATCGCAGCGCTGAACCAACTGCAAATCCCGCTGCGACTGCAACCGCTGGACCAAAGACTCCCGCACGATCACACGTCGGCGCGACTCCAGGACTTGGTGGTTCTGGAAAGAGACATCGCAAACACGGACCAATGCCAGGCAGAATTGGAAATGTCATTCCTTCATATCCAACAGCGCCGCAGTACATATATGGAATCGCGCGACGAAGCGCGAGATCGTTCAGCAGATATCGAGTTTCAAAATTATCCAGTCCATCAATGATGATGTCTGCACCTTCTGCATATTGCAGCGCATTTTCTGCGCGGAAATCATCAACCCAGCCGTGCACAGAAATCGAAGGATCGATTGCGCGAACACGCTTCGCAGCTGCTTCGGCTTTGGGAACACCGCGCCGCGCGTCATCATCTGTAAAAAGCGATTGCCTCTGAAGATTCGTCGGCTCGACCACATCGCGGTCAATGATTGTCAATCGACCGATGCCAGCACGCACAAGCAAATCCACCGACGCGCATCCAAGCGCTCCGCAACCCACAACGAGAGCGTGAGAATTTCCAAGGCGCTTTTGCGCTTCAATAGAAAAACCAGGCAGAATAATCTGACGGCGAAAACGTCCGAATTGATTCGGCGTATCCACTGCCGCCGCTTACCAGGCGAAGTGAGCGAACGCCTTGTTCGCATCGGCCATACGGTGCGTGTTTTCACGCGTGGTCACCGCTTTGCCTTCGTTCTTCGCTGCGTCGAACAATTCCTTCGCAAGGCGCAGAGCAATTGGCTTGCCCTTTTCCGAACGAATGGCTTCGAGAATCCAACGGAAGGTGAGGCTCTGAGCACGACGTCGATTCAACGGCATCGGCACTTGATAATTTGCTCCACCGACGCGCTTCGATCGCACTTCGACGGCAGGGCGAACATTTTCGATAGCACGGTGAAAGAGTTCGATCGCGGTCTTCGGCAACGCATCGGACTTTTCTTTGTCGAGGCGATTCTGCACCATTTCGAGTGCGTCATAAACAGCCTTCTGCGCAGTGGCTTTCTTGCCTCCGTACATAAGGCAATTGATGAACTTGGCGACGACCAAATCCTGAAATCGAGGATCAGGCTTGAGTTGAGATTCGCTGGCTGTGAACTGCTTTGGCATAAATGACTCCAAAAAACTGACTCCGAGCGGGGCTTGCACGCGAAAGAGCGTGCTTCATTTCACCGCGGCGCTGGAGGTTGGACATCTCCGGAGAAATGCGCCGCGATTACTGCCTTACGAGCGGAACGTCCGTCTCGCATCCGGTTATCGAGGAAACCAGAAAAACCTTGCGAACCATGAAATTCATGGCTCATTGATTCGTGACAAACTTATTTCTTCTTCGCAACGATAGCCTTGCGCTTCACACCGTAAAGCGAACGACCCTTCTTGCGACCGTCGACTCCCAAGCAATCGAGCGTCCCACGCACAACGTGGTATCGCACACCGGGGAGATCTCGAACACGACCGCCGCGCACAAGCACGATCGAATGCTCTTGAAGATTGTGGCCTTCGCCACCGATATATGCTGTGATTTCGCGACCGTTTGAAAGTCGAACTCGAGCAACCTTGCGGAGTGCAGAATTTGGTTTTTTCGGGGTGACCGTCTTCACTTGAAGACAAACGCCTCGGCGTTGCGGGCATGCTACAAGATCATTCACCTTACTCTTGGTGATTGGGTTGCGGCGAGGTTTTCGAACGAGCTGGTTGATTGTTGGCATATGTGGTCGCTTTGTGACTGGTTGGGAAATGTACCGAAGATTTGCCACAAAGGCAACCTCATAAGGATCAATCCTTGACAGATTGCGCTGGTCGGCTAGACTGACTCTCCGCCCCATACCGGGGAACAAGAGGTCTAAATCACATGAATCCCGTAATGAAAACATCGCCAGGACGAACGCGCCGGCGCCGAAATCACCAAGCTCTCCGAGCTGCACACACAGTCACCTGCCCAAATTGCGGTGCGAACAAGCGACCTCACCACGCCTGCTCTTCATGCGGCTATGTGCGTCCTGGCCTGCAACTCAAGGGATTCCAGGCGAACGCCTGATAGCAACCGATGCGAATTGGCATCGATGTCATGGGCGGGGATAACGCTCCCGATGAGATATTGAAAGGTTGTTTTGCTGCGCTCACAAATCTTGCTACCGAAGATCAACTTGTTCTCATCGGCGATGCTGACTTGATCAATGAAGCGATCGCAGAGCGCGGAATCAAATCATCACAAATCGAAGTCATCACAACCACCGAAGTCATCGGTATGAATGAATCTCCCGTCGATGCTGTGCGCACAAAGAAAGATTCGTCGATTGTGATCATGGGAAGAATGGCATCACCCAAATTGCCCAATCGACTTGATGCGATTATTTCTGCGGGCAATACCGGCGCGTGCGTCGCCGCTGCTCAACTTCATATGCGACGACTCGAAGGCGTCATCCGCCCAGGGATCGCAGTGACAGTGCCAACATTTGCAGGTCCAATCGTGTTGATTGATGTCGGTGCGAATATCGAGCCAAAGGCAAGTCATCTTGCGCAGTACGGTGTGATGGGCGACATCTACGCTCGCCGCGTTCTTGGAATCAAAAACCCACGCGTCGCACTGATGAATGTCGGCGGGGAAGAACAAAAAGGAACTCAAGAAGTGCGCGATGCTCGCGATCTATTGCGCGCCACCGAAGGACTGAATTTCACTGGATTTGTCGAAGGAAGAGGCGTTTTCAACGGCGAGGCCGATGTCGTGATCACCGATGGAATCGTCGGAAATGTGATGCTCAAAATGGCCGAAGGACTTTCTTCTGGCATCTTCAAGGCACTCGCAAAGGAAGTCTTCGCAATCGATCCAACACTCGCATCGCGACTCGAACCAGTGGTTAAAAGTTTGTATGCGAAGTATGACTATCACGAATATGGCGGCGCTCCACTTCTTGGAGTGAATGGCGTCTGCCTCATCTCGCACGGATCAAGCGTTTCACGAACGATCACCAACGCAATCCGACGCGCTCACAACTTTGTTGAACTTGGCGTGAACGAAGAAATCGTCACTCGCCTCGCTGCTGCGGCGCACCTTATCGCATGAACCAGCCTGCACCGCCATTCGGCGTCCGCATTCGCGGGACGGGATCTTGCGTTCCAAACCGCATTCTAACGAATGATGATTTGTCCAAAATAATGGACACCACCGACGATTGGATTTTCCAGCGCACTGGGATTCGTGAACGGCGCGTCTGCGATCCAATGACCGAAGGAACATTCACGATGGCGAGAGACGCGCTGAAGAATGCGCTCGATGCGGCGGAGATGAAAGGTTCTGATCTTGATCTCATCATCGTGGGAACTGTGACTGCGGAAATGACTTGCCCATCTGTTGCCGCACGAGTCGGCGCTGCTCTTGGGGCTGTTCCTGCTGCTGCATTCGATCTTTCTGCTGCATGTTGCGGATTTGTGTACAGCATAAATCTTGCGCAGGCGCTCATCCAATCTGGGCAATTTCGCAGTATTGGCGTGGTTGGCGCAGAAGCGATGAGTTCGATTGTGGACTATCAAGATCGCACCGTATCGATTCTCTTCGGAGACTCCGCTGGCGCGGCGGTGTTGACGCGTGATCCCGATCCGCGAATCGGATGCTTGTATCAAACGATGGGATCGGATGGCAGCGGATGGAGTTCGCTCTATCTGCCTCGTCGTCCGCAAGAAGTTCCTGCAAGTGATGCTGACAATCCGATTCGACTTGGCAACCTACGAATGAACGGGAAAGAGGTTTTTCGATTTGCGGTGACAAAGTTTCGCGAAGTCATTGAAGACGCAATGATCAAGACCAACTTGACCGCGGAAAGTGTCGGCCAAGTCGTCTGCCATCAATCGAATGTTCGCATCATCGAAGCCGCACGAGAAAAATTAGGATTACCACACGAGAAGGTCTATATCAACATCGATCGATTCGGAAATAGTTCCGCAGGAAGTGTCGGGCTCTGTCTCGATCAACTATGGAGAGCAGGCAAGATTGAAAAAGAACGGCCGTTTGTGATGGTTGCTTTCGGTGGTGGCCTGACTTGGGCAAGTGGCGTTTGGCGTATTTGATCTAGAAAACAAGCATCTTTTTGTGAACCTCATAGCTTTTTGGAGGAGATTTTATGGCGAATGCAATAATCGTTCTTTGCCCTGGCCAAGGCGCACAATCCGTTGGAATGGGTCGTGAATGGAATGGCACAAGCGCAGCAGCTGCGGCAATTTTTGCGCGAGCCGACAAAGCAATTGATCTTTCTTCGTTGGGCGGAACGCTTTCAAAACTTTCATTTGAAGGTCCTGCGGAAACACTCAACCGAACTGATGTCAGCCAACCCGCGCTGTACACATGTGCGATTGCGAGTTTTCATGCGATGCAAGATCGACCCGATGCGCCAACGATTGCAGCGTGTGCTGGACTTTCATTGGGCGAATACACCGCACTGCATTTGGCTGGAGCATTTTCGTTTGAAGATGGATTGCGTCTCGTTGCAACGCGCGGGAAGTTGATGCAAGCTGCAGCAGAAGCAAGTCGCGGCGGAATGGTTGCGCTCATTGGCGCAGATGAAACACAAGCTCAAGCAGTGTGCGATGGCGCGGCCCAAGGAGAAATATTGGTCTGCGCCAACTTCAACGCTCCTGGCCAAATTGTGCTCTCTGGACATGCCAGCGCGTGCGATCGAGCGTTGGAATTTGCATCGACCGTTGGATGCAGAGCGACACGCCTTCAAGTGGCAGGAGCATTCCATTCGCCACTGATGGCGCCTGCGGCAGAATTGATGCAAAAAGCGCTTGAAAGCGTAGATTTCAAGCCGCTCAAACATCAAGTTTGGAGCAATGTCACCGCCAAGCCCCACGATGCAAATAATCCTTCCTTATTGAAAAAACTCCTTGTTGACCAGATTGTTTGCCCCGTAAGATGGAGTCAGAGTATGTTGGCAGTTGTTGCGGGTCTGCCCGCTGGTGCCGAACGACCTGCGCTACACGAATTAGCGCCAGGAAGTGTGCTCAAAGGATTGATGCGTCGGATAGACAAGAGTTGCGAGATCACAAGTCATGACAAACCAGACAAACCAGACAAACCAGCACCCATCTCACCCCCTCATGCATAATTCTTTCATTTCCTTTGCCTGCGTTGGCGTCATTGCTTGCGTTGGACTGACATCTTGCGCCGAAGAAGAAGCTCCTCCACCGCCGCCTGTTGTGCGCGTCGCACCGCCTCCGCCACCACCGCCAGAACCAACAATCAAGTCCATTGCAGAATTGATGGATGAGTACAAGATTGACGATCGTGTGAACTTGCTCGAGACATTTGCGCCAGACACCAACGAAAAGCGTATTGCGGTTCTGAAGTTCTGGAACGCATTCGCTAAAGGCGACTCCCAATACGCTGGCCAACACATGGCGAAACTTGATAGCAATGTGCTTGCCGCGCTCGTAAAAAAGGGTCAATGGGAAATAACCACATCCAAGATCACTTCCATTGAAGTCCAGTGCAAGGATGAAAACGAAGGCTTTGCAACCTTTGGTCTGATCACATCGAACGGCATTGAACAGCCAATGCTTTGGGATGCAGAAATGTCTAGCGACGAAGCAACCTTCACAGCTTTCCCAGGAACGGCGGACATCATGTCGCATCTTTCTGGTGCAGATTCCATTTCATCTTGGAAGACTTATATCAACGGACTCCTCGAAAAATATTCCAACAAGCCCGACGAAGAAGTTGAGATTGTTCAAGAAGATCTTCAGCTCGCAGAAGGCGACGATCCTGCTTCGGGCGGAGACGGTGGCGAAACGCCAGCTGCTCCAGGTGGTGGCGCAGGCGGCGGAGCTCTAAGAAAGAAGCCTCACGCACCGATAAAATAATCTTTATCTTTCAAATGCGAGTTTCTTGCACTTGGTGGATGCGGGCGATTCAAATCGAAGAAATTTCGAGTCCGAATCCCTTTCGAAATCCCCAGTAAATCCGCGGGGTTTTTACATTCCTAATCCACCGTCAACCGACAGCACCTGACCTGTGACATAACCCGCTTCATCTGAAGTGATATATGCAACAGCTGCTGCGATGTCGTTGCCTGCGCCGAATCGTTTGAGTGGAATCGCAGGCAGAACGGCCTCACGGAGCGCTGCAGGAAGTGAACTGGTCATATCTGTATCGATGAATCCAGGGGCGACCACATTTGCAGTGATTCCCTTTCCTCCCAATTCTTTCGCAATCGACTTCGTCAGCCCAATCAAGCCGGCTTTCGCTGCAGAATAATTCGCTTGGCCAGCATTGCCCATAATGCCCGAGACAGAACCGATGTTCACGATGCGGCCAAATCGACCACGCATCATTGGTCTCGCAGCAGTACGGCACGCAACAAATGCAGAGCGCAAATTGATTCGCAGAACATCATCGAAATCCTCGTCGCTCATTCGCAGAATCAATCCATCGCGAGTGATGCCGGCGTTGTTGACCATAATGTCCAATCGACCGAGGCGTTCTGCAACTTCCTCTATCGCAGTTGCGAGAGCTGCCCCATCGCCCACATCGCACGAATGCATTTCGCACGATCCGCCCGCAGAAGTGATTTCAACACGGAGTTCCTCCAGCTGTTCGGCATTGCGGGCGAATCCCACAAGATGGCGGCCGTCCGTCGCAAGGCGGATTGCGATTGCTCGACCGATTCCTCGGCTTGCTCCAGTGACGATTGCGACTCTCTTTTCGATGACAGGCTCCTTCTTGGGGATGGGATCATAACCGCCCCAATTCACACGATTGCACGACCAATGTTCGACCAGACTCCTTGTTCCAGCGACCTCCGCCCAGAATCCTCAACTGCCGTTATCATCTAAATCATCGGCATTCGCCGATATGTTTGTCCCGTCCGATTCGGTTGTTTCGATCATTTGTCTTATTTAAAGAGGAGCTACCCCGTGACAGAAGCAGAGATTCAAGAAAAGGTCATCGCCATCGTCGCCGAGCAAATGGGTGTCGATAAGGCTGAAATCAAGCGAGAAACGAGTTTCACGAATGATCTCAATGCAGACAGCCTCGATATTGTCGAGCTTGTCATGGAGTTTGAGGACCAATTCGGAACATCAATTCCAGACGATCAAGGTGACAAGATTCAGACCGTTGGATCTGCCATCGACTACATCAAGGCGAACTTCGGCGCTGGCCCAAAGGGCGATGCTGCGAAGTCCGCAAACTGATTCCATAGGTTCATTGAAGACCTTGCGGACAATTACGCTACGAAGAGTTGTGGTTACTGGCATGGGTGCTCTCACCCCGGCTGGGAATTCTGTTGCCCAAACTTGGGATGGAATGGTCAATGGTATTTCAGGCGTTGATTCGATCACACTTTTTGATGCGAATGAAGATTGGGGTGTTCGATTCGCCGGCGAAGTCCGAGGGTTCGATCCCAACACGATTCTTGATGCGCGAGAGCAGCGTCGCTTTGATCGCTTCGCGCTTCTCGCGCTTGCGGCGGCGACCGAAGCTGCAAAGGATTCTGGATTTGATTTTCAATCCGGCGATCCATATCGACATGGTGTTGCGATCGGTTCGGGCATCGGTGGAATTGGAACGATCGAAACTGGAGTGAAGGGTCTGATTACAGGTGGAAATAGAAAGATCGGTCCATTCACTGTTCCACGATTGATGGTGAATGCCGGGGCTGGGCAAGTTTCCATTCGTTTCAATTTGCGCGGCGCAAATATTGCAACTGCGACTGCATGCGCAACTGGATCACATGCAATTGGCGCGGCATTTCACCTGATTCAGCGCGGCGATGCTGATGTCATGATGGCGGGCGGCGCAGAAGCGGCGGTCACTCCACTGTGCATCGGATCATTTGCATCCATGAAAGCGCTTTCGACGCGTAATCACGAACCGAAGTTGGCATCGAGGCCATTTGATAAAGATCGCGATGGATTCGTTCTCTCTGAAGGCGCTGCGGTGATTGTGTTGGAGGAGTATGAGCATGCGAAGAAACGCGGCGCTCATATCTATGCGGAACTTCTTGGGTTCGGATCGTCTGGAGATGCGTTTCATATCGCTGCGCCAGAAGCGCAAGGATCAGGTGCGCACCGAGCGATGCTCAACGCGCTGAAAGATGCAGAAGTTTCGGCGGATCAAGTTGGATATATCAATGCACATGGAACAAGCACTCCGCTTGGTGATGCAGCCGAAGTTTCCGCAGTCAAGGAACTCTTTGGCAATCATGCAAAGAAACTTGCCATGAGTTCGACAAAATCGGTGACTGGCCACGCACTCGGCGCTGCTGGTGGGATCGAAAGTATCGCAACAATCTTGGCTCTGCAGAACGGGATTCTCCCCCCCACGATCAATCTCGATTGCCCCGACGAAGGATTCGACTTGGACTTCGTCGCGCACACCGCACAGGAACGATCGATTCAGTTTGCTCTGAATAATTCCTTCGGATTTGGCGGCCATAACACTTCATTGGTTTTCGGCCGATTCAAAGACTGAACCGCGAGCCATGCCGCGCAACCTTCCTGTTGGCAATGGAGAAATGCTCGTCGCATTCGACGATCTTTATCGCGTCCGCGATTTGTATTGGCCGCATGTGGGAATGCCCAATCACACATGTGGTCACTTGCAACGATTCGGCGTTTGGGCTGACGGACAATTTGCTTGGATCGAAGCTCCGAGTTGGACACGCACGCTGAACTATGTCCAAGATTCTCTTGTGACCGAAGTGCGATTGCGCAACGAACGACTGGGAATCGAATTGCTCTGCCGCGATGCGGTGGACTATTGGAGTCCAGTCTATTTTCGATCCGTCATCGTCACCGACTTACAAGATCGCCCACGCGATGTGCGATTGTTTTTTCACCAAGACTTATCGATTGGCGAAAGTGCGATTGGCGATACGGTGAATTACGATCCACAGACCGGTGGGTTGGTTCACTACAAAGACGACACCTATTTTCTATTCAACGGTTGTGGCGCGAGGTCGTACGGAGTCGACACGTGGTCCACGGGACAAAAGCGAATTCGAGATGCTGAAGGAACGTGGCGCGATGCTGAAGATGGACTGCTTTCACGCAACACAATTGCCCAAGGTTCGGTCGATTCGACCGTTGGATTTTCCCTGATGCTTCATCCCGGCGGATCCTCGACGGTGACATACTGGATTTGCGCGGGCAAAGATTATGAAGAAGTGAAAGCGCTTGATGACAAGGTTCGCACAAAGACTCCGCAGCGAATGATGCTTCGAACCGAGGCGTATTGGCGTTTGTGGGCGACGAAGGAAGGGTTTGATTTTTCGCCGCTCTCGAAATCCGTGCGAGACCTTTTCATCAGAAGCGAATTGATTGTGCGCACTCAGATCGATCACGATGGCGCGATCATTGCTGCGAACGATTATGACATCACGCGATTTGCTGGCGATACATATTCGTATATGTGGCCGCGCGATGGTGCGCTTGTTTCATATGCATTGGTCTTGGCGGGACAGAGCGAACTCTCTCAGGAGTTTTTTCGTTTCGCCCAAAG
>CAMBWI010000028.1 GCA_945871445.1 Singulisphaera sp. GP187
TTGGTGTTGGGTGGGCGCATCGTCGGCGGTGCGCTTGCACAAGATATGGTTCGCGCATATTTGGATGCGAAGTACACCAACGAAGAGCGTCACGCACGGCGACTTGCCAAAGTGAAGGCAATCGAGGCTCGTTACAGCCGAACTTAAAACATTACTGTATTATCTCCAACTCAATTCACTTCAAACTTACCGAAAGACAACTATGAAAACCACATCTTTTCAATCTGTATTTTCTTCAATCGCCTTAACCTTTGCATTGGTGTCACCTCTGATGCCCATTGGACACAATATGAAAAACGCTACTGCGCAAGCTGCTGAAGCTGATTACGAAACACTGCCACCAGATCCATCCGAGGGAGCGCAGAAGCTTGCCGCTGCAAAGGTCACGATGCCACAAGCAATGGAAATGGCAATGAAGTCATCTGCAGGCACGGTCATTTCAGCATCTGCGGCAGCCGATGGCGACAATGTGACATACGAAGTGATCTGCGCAGTTGGCGGAGTTCCGCAGCGCATTGTGGTTGATGGAATGACTGGCGCAATCACCTGTATCAAACTGACACCGCTCGATGCGATCGTCAAAGCAACTGCGAAAGTAGACGGCATTGTTCAGAGTGTTGGTGGTGATTTTGGTGGAACTCCTCCGACATATATCGTGACACTCTTTGCTAGCGGAAAGATTCACACTGTTGTCGTGAACGCAACCGACGGTTCGATTATTTCCGATACTGCTCGCGGGCAATTGCCGGGCGTTGATACTGATATCGAAATGGTCACACTTCCGAATGGGTTGCGATACATCGATATCGTCAAGGGAACAGGACCAATGCCCTCTGGACCTGGCGCGACTGTTGAAGTGCATTACACCGGATATTTGGTTGACGGAACAAAGTTTGATTCATCGATCGACCGTGGAACTCCCGCTTCTTTTCCACTTGGGAATGTGATCAAGGGTTGGACAGAAGGCGTTGGATCGATGAATGTTGGCGGCAAGCGCAAACTAATCATCCCATACGCTTTGGCTTATGGACCTGCTGGTCGACAAGGCGCAATTCCACCGAAAGCAACATTGATCTTTGATGTGGAACTTCTGAAGATTGTCAGCGATCCTGGAACTTCGCCTGCAACTCCAACAGCACCTGCATCGAAATAATGGACAAGCTTCAGATTTGAGCCCAAAGCTCAGGCAGATCAAGCGATACTTAAGGTCGTATCGGTGATGTATTTGGTGGTAAAGCAGGCGTCGCTGGCGGTGGCTCCTGCTCAGTTTGATTTGGGTTTGGTTTGTAAATATCGTCAGCCATCTTGCCGATCTCTGCATCGCGAGCTTCCATTTTATCGCGCAGGCGTACTGCGGCATCTCTGGATTTTCCCAAGACTGATTTGCTGCCACCTTCTGGAGTTGTGTCAAATGATCGTTGCTTTGGAGGGCCTTCTGGAACAATCGGTGGTTGTTTTGATTGGCCGCGATCGACGCTTGGCTCACATCCGAGGGTGATCACTGAAATGAAAAGTAGCGTTGCTTTCACAGATCCATTGGCTGAAAATCTGCTCGTGTTGTTTTTCTGCATACGCGAATGGTATCCATCGATCACGCAGATCCAAGCGCCTCGGGATTCAGGCCTTGTAGGTCGCCGACTACAAATCGGCCATCTTTGCGGATGATTTCATCGTCAAAGGAAATGGTTCCGCCGCCAAATTCCGGTCGTTGGATGCAGACGATGTCCCAGTGGACTTGACTTCGATTTCCATTTTCCGCCTCTTCATAGCACTGCCCTGGAGTGAAGTGAAAACTTCCCGCTATTTTTTCATCGAAAAGAGTGTCCTGCATCGGGGTCAGGATGGCGGGGTTAAATCCCAAACTGAATTCGCCAATGTATCTCGCGCCTTCGTCGGAATCTAAAATGCTGTTGAGTTTTTCTTGGTCACCATCGCAAGTTGCTTTCACAATCTTGCCTTTGACGAATTCGAAGCGGATGTTTGCAAAACTGCATCCTTGATAGAGCGTTGGAGTGTTGTATTGCAAGATGCCTTCCACACTGTCGCGGATCGGCGCTGTGAAGCACTCACCATCTGGAATGTTGCGCTCTCCAGAGCAGGGGACTGCGCCGACATTTTGAATTGAGAATTTCAGATCAGTCGGCCCCGGACCTTTGATGTGAACTCGATCGGCCTTCTTCATGCGTGCAACAAGTGGTTGCACCGCACGATCCATCTTCGCATAGTCAACACAGCAGACGCGAAAATAATAATCCTCGAAAGCAGATGTGCTTGTCTTGGCAAGTTGCGCCATGCTGGGACTTGGCCAACGAAGTACAACCCACTTTGTGTGCTTGACGCGCCGTTCGAGATGGACTGGCTTCTGATAATTCGCGCCAACGATTTTCATTTGCGCTTCAGCCATTCCAGACATTTCATTTGCATTGTGTGCACCGCGCAAGCCAACATACGCCTGCATCTTTGTCATTCTGTGCAGGTCGCAATCCGCCCATACTTTGATGCCGTCGACCGAGGTGTTTTCTTGCAGAGTTCGCAAGACACGACTTGAGCGCATATCGACGTGCGGATTTCCACCAGCTTTTTGAACAGCTTCGACGAGGGCGATCACCATTTCTTCGGGGATGTCGAAGGATTCGATCAAGATGTTCTCGCCAGTTTTTAGTTGGCAGGAATGATTGACAATGGTCGAGGCGAGGATTTGGAATCGTGGATCGTTCATAGTGTGATGAGGGATTGAAGTCGAAAAGGAGAGAGTTCGTCAAGGTGGTGGACAATCAGATCTGCTGCGGCAAGTTCCTGAACCGTGTGACCTGCAGAACAGAGCGCGACGCATTTCATTCCTGCTCGGTGCGCTGCTTCGATTCCTGGAGCGGCATCTTCGATCACGATGCAAGCATTTGCGGGCAATTGCAATCGGCGAGCGGCTTCCAAGAAGACATCAGGATGAGGCTTGCCACGTGAAACGCAACCACCAGTCACGATTGCGTCGAAGGGATTCAAAGATGTGCTGTGCTTCGTTTTCTGTTGCGACATCAGTCCAAGCATAAAATCGACATTGACTTGTGGCGCGCTTGATCCGATCGCCAATCGCCAAGATTGAGCATGCAGCGCAGCCAAGAGGTCGAATGTTCCTGGCATGATTGGAAAACTTTCGGCGACGAGTGCTCGAAAAGAATCTTCTTTTCGTATTGCAAGCATTTCACTTGTCGTTGTATCGGGCGCAGGTCGACCAGCTTCTTCGAAAAGTGCTTGAATGATTGGTGCATTCTGCCTTCCAAAGAAGCGCATAAAAAATTCTTGTGAGACTGGGATACCTACAGATTCTCCTAGAGCGCGCCACGCCAGTTCGTGACAGGCACAGGTGTCAACAAGTGTTCCATCGAGATCGAAGATTGCGCCCAAAGCATTCACAGGAAAGTCACGCTGACATGCTTGTTACACGTGTCAATGCATTGACAGCACGCTCGATCACATCGTCGGGCACATCGAGATGCATAACGGCGCGCACTCGTCGTGCTCCCATCGGAATCATTTGCACGCCGGCGGTATGAAGCTTTGCACAGAATGAACGCGCGTCGCCATATTTTTCGGCAAGTGAAAAGAAAACCATGTTCGATTCGATTTGCTCGACTGGAGGATCGACGGTGATTCCATCAATCTTTGCAATCTGCAAAGCGAGAGTCTTCGCACGCGCGTGATCTTCGCTCAACCGATCGATGTGATGATCAAGCGCATAGATTGCAGCTGCGGCAAGGAATCCGCTTTGTCGCATTCCTCCGCCGAACATCTTGCGAAATCTGCGTGCTCGCTCGATGAATGCGCCTGATCCGACGAGTGCGCTTCCAACCGGTGCACCGAGTCCCTTTGAAAAGCAGACGCTCGCGGTGTCAGCTGATTCGAGAAATGCGCGTGGCGAATATCCAGCAACGACACACGCATTGAAAAGGCGCGCGCCATCGACATGAACGGCGAGTTCGTGCTCGCGCGCAGCTGCGCTGACGGCTTGAAATTGTTTCAGAGTCCAGACAGATCCACCGCCTCGATTGTGAGTGTTCTCTGCAACGACAAGTCGAGATTTTGGCGAGTGAATATCACGATTTCGAATTGCTGCGTGCACCGATGCTGCATCGAAAATCCCACGCGGTCCACCGAGTGGCCGAATCATGCAACCCGAAAGTGCAGCAGGGGCTCCAGTTTCATAATGAATGATGTGACTTTCGCCGTGCGCGATGATCTCGTCGCCTGCTTCACAGTGACCGCGGATTGCAAGTTGATTGGCCATCGTTCCGCTGGGCACAAAGAGTCCAGCTTCCTTGCCAAGCATCTTGGCAATTTTTTTTTCGAGCGCTTGCACTGTGGGTTCGTCACCAAGAACGTCATCTCCAAGTGGTGCGCCCATCATTGCAGCTCGCATCGCAGGCGTTGGTTGTGTGACAGTATCACTTCGAAGATCAAGAATGTTCATGGGAGTGATCCTAGCGGTCATCAGTTCTGCCGTCGGATGCGCGAGTGTGCATTTGCGTCGCTCCTTCTATAGCCTTCAACCTTATGGCCAAACGAGCGGTTGTTCTTGTATCTGGAGGAATGGATTCGGCCGTGGTTCTCGCATGGATGAAGCGTGAGGGCTTCGACTGCATTGCGCTGAGTTTCGATTATGGCCAACGACATCGAGTCGAGTTGGAATGCGCGCGCCGTGTTGTAGCGAAGTGTGGTGTCATCGAGCACCTTGTGACGAAAATCGACTTGCGAACGATCGGAGCAAGTGCGTTGACGGCGGATATCGCCGTACCGAAAGATCGTGTTGATGTCATCTCTCGTCAAGAGATTCCAGTCACATATGTTCCCGCACGCAATACGCTTTTCTTGAGTTATGCACTCGCTCTTGCCGAATCGCGCGGAGCCAGCGATATTGCGCTGGGCGTGAATGCGATCGATTATTCGGGATATCCAGATTGTCGCCCAGAGTTTCTTGCTGCGTTTTCTCGAATGGCAAATCTCGCCACGCGTGCTGGCGTCGAAGCGACTGCGTCAGGCGGTTGCGCATTTCATTTTCACGCACCACTGGTTGCGCTTTCTAAGTGCGAGATTGTGAAACTTGGCGCAGAACTTGGCGTGGACTTCGCAATGACAATCAGTTGTTACGACCCCACGAGTGATGGTCGTCCATGCACAAGATGCGACGCCTGCCATTTGCGCGCGCTTGGATTTGCTGAAGCACAACAAGTAGACGCGGGGCAATCAGCAGCAACACGCTGACTCGCAAGAAATCAGATGTCGAGATTCTTGACTTCGAGCGCGTGCTTTTCGATGTACGCGCGTCGTTGCTCGACATTCTCGCCCATCAATACTGTGAAGAGTTTGCTGGCTTCTGCCGCAGCTTCGACGGTGACGCGCAGAAGGACTCGCCTTGCAGGATCCATTGTGGTTTCCCAGAGTTGCACTGGTTCCATTTCTCCCAGACCTTTGAAGCGCTTGATTTCGATTCCGCGTCGCCCGCAATCATGTAGGGTTTTCAAAATGTTGGCGACATTGCTGCACTCGGCGAGATTTGGCTCGCCCTTCTCTGGCGTGATCAGCCAACCATACTTTGAAGGCATTTTTTCGCCGGTGATAGATTCTTCTTGCACCAATCCGTAGTCATCAATGTCTATTCCAACTTCAAGGAGTTGAGCAAAGATTCGCTGGAGCTCTGCGGTCTCGTGCATCTGACGCAGAGACGCGACTACGCCACGCGCGGAAGCATCTGGTGCCTGCGGTGCATTCTCCGCTGGTATTCCACCAGCAGATGCAAGTTCATCAAGAACCATTCCCCGCTCGGTCACTGCTGCGTGCGCTTCATCTTCGCCCCACGCAAGCAGATCTCCGCCATTCCACACAACATGGTGCGTTGGCAATCGATGCGCGCCGGTTGGATCACTATTGCGTGCTTCCAACAATTTTTGGAATGGAATGCCACGCCGTTGTGCAACGCCCGACAAATCGTCGAGTCGATGCAGAAGACGCAGTGTCTTGCGAAGGACTTCGCCATCGAGTGTGCGAACAGTTGCTCCGCGTTCGTCGCGCACAACGAAAACCGCATGCTTGAGAGCCAAGTCAGCAAGCACTTCATTCATCTGTCGATCATTGAGAACATAGTTACTGCTCTTTCCGCGAATCACCTGATACAGCGGGGGCTGCGCGATAAAGATTCGTCCCTGCCGAACAAGTTCGTACATCTGACGAAACAAGAAAGTCAAAAGCAGTGTTCGAATATGACTTCCGTCGACATCGGCGTCTGTCATGATGATGACACGGCCATATCGAAGCTTGGCTGGGTCCATATCTGCTCCGATGCCGCATTGCAAAGCCTGAATCAGAGTCTGGATTTCTTCGAACGCAAGAACTTTGTCAAGCCTGCATTTTTCGACATTCAACAATTTTCCACGCAGCGGAAGAATCGCTTGATGCACATGATCGCGTCCGCCTTTGGCACTTCCACCTGCGCTATCGCCTTCGACAATAAAAATTTCAGTCGATTCGACATCATCGCTTGAACAATCGGAAAGTTTTTGTGGAAGCGCACTATCGCCAAGCGCACCTTTGCGTTTGATCAGTTCTCGCGCCTTTCGCGCTGCTTCGCGTGCTTCGGCAGCGAGGATTGCGCGTTGACAAATCAGCTTCGCCTCGCGTGGATTCAAGTCCATCCACGCGGTAAATTCTTCGATGACTGATGCGCTGACGAATCCTTCGATCTCTTCGTTGAGAAGTTTTTCTTTCGTCTGATTGTTGAATTGCGGATTTGGCAACTTCACGCTGACTACTACCGTCAACCCTTCGCGAAGATCGTCGCCACTTGGCACAAGATCCTTCAGAATGCCTTCACGCTTTGCATAGCCATTCACGACGCGTGTCAACGCAGACTTAAAGCCTTGGATATGAGTTCCGCCATCGGGATTTCGGATGTTGTTGCCAAAGGCCAACAAATTCTCGGAAGTCGCATCGGTGTATTGCAGGGCGATGTCGCATTCGTATCCACGCTCTGCATCGATGCGTCGAATGGGAATACAAGAACTTTGCACGACCTTGCCTTCGTTGAGCCATTTCACATACGAGGCAATTCCATTGGTGTCTCGAAATGTGACATCGCGAATGGATCCGTCGGGTCCAACATGTTCATCAACAAATCGAATGCTTACGCCCGGATTGAGAAACGCTAATTCGCGCAGTCGAGACTCGAGCATTTCAGCGCGAAACTGCGCGTCAGGAAAAATCTCAGGATCGGGAAGAAAGGTCATTCGAGTTCCAGATCCAGCCACTCCTGATTCCTTGATCTTGTGAAGGCGTTTGACGCAGACTCCACGCTCGAATGAAATTCCCCAAGATGCTCCACCTTTGTGCACTTCGACTTCGGTCCACGCACTCAGAGCGTTGACGCACTTCACTCCAACTCCGTGAAGACCGCCAGAAACTTTATATGCGTTGTTGTCAAACTTTCCACCAGCGTGAAGTTCAGTCAAGATGACTTCGACAGCGGGGCGTCCATTGATTTTCGGATTGTCGCTCTTCATCGGATCGACTGGCATTCCGCGTCCATCGTCAACGACGGTGCAAGATCCATCGACACCTAAGCGCACAAGAACCTGCGTCGCAAATCCCGCCATCGTTTCGTCGATGGAGTTGTCGACGCACTCATACACAAGGTGATGGAGTGCATTGAGCCCAGTTCCGCCGACATACATTCCCGGACGTTTGCGGATTGCCTCGAGACCCTCCAGAACCTGAATATCTTCTGCGGTATAACGACTTTCGGATTCGGTATGAGTGCTCATAATTTGAAGTAATTTCTAGAGAAAACTAGCTTCATTATTCTACCTGAACCATACCCTCAGCGGTAGCGTAAATTGCAGTTGATGGAGGTTTTGAGTCGATAGGAAAGGCTCTGTTTATGACCAATTTGGATTCCAATTTGAAGCCCATTTCTGGGATGCAGGAAAGCGCACCGATCTTGGATGGACGCTTGGATGGACGCTTGGATGGACGCTTGGGGCGACGCAATATTTTGATGGTTGGATTTGGACTCTTCGCGGGCTATGTCGCAGTCGGTTGCACGACGGCGAGTTCGAAATCGGCAAGAATGCCTAGCCCTATTTGGCCTGATGAAAGACTGTTTTCTCAGCGCCCGACCCCTCTGGCTCCTGTCTTGCCTGCGCCGACTCCGACGTTGATCGGTGTTATTCCTCGAAGTTCTTGGACCAAAGGCACGCCTGATGCGAGGAATATCGATCCGATGCTGCCAGTCAAGTGCATCACTATTCACCATGATGGAATGTCACCTTTCACTGCGACTGATTTTTCTTCTTGCGCATCGCGCATTGAACTGATTCGTAATGGCCATCGAGGCAAGGGATGGGCTGATATTGGCTATCACTTTGTCGTTGATCGATCTGGGCGCGTCTGGGAAGGTCGCGATCTTCGATATCAGGGCGCGCATGTGAAAGATCAAAACGAAGGAAATCTTGGGATTCTCTGCGTCGGCAACTTCGATCAGCAGACGCCAAGTATGGCGCAACTCGCTGCACTTGATCGGCATCTGCGCGTCTGTATGTTGAAGTACAAGGTCAAGAGCAAGCAGGTGTTGTCACATCGGGAATGGGCGAGCGCGCGTACTGCGTGCCCTGGCAGAAATCTGCAGTCGAAAATGGACGGTATTCGCCGTGCGATTGCTTGATCGCCGTCCGCAACTGCGAACCAAACGTTGCGAATGATCTCTCAACCTCCGCGGTTTTCGCGACCTTTGCGCGCGCGGACATCATCTGCATCTAACTTCGCTTGAAACTTTGGATCGCGCCGCTCTTGGCGATTGACCAGCTTCCAAACACCAAGACCGATGGCGGTCATGCTTATCAGAGTGATGATGATGAATAAAAAGTTGAGCACGGTTTCACTCTAGCCGATGATCGTTCCATCGGCGCGATCACGCTTGGCTTGATTTGCAAACCAAGGAGCGAGTGCCAAATATGCCTGCGCATATCGGCGAGCGATCGCAGGAAAGTCTGCGGCCGCAGAAGTGACATTGGTGAGATTCGATTCTTTGATGTGATCGGTCGCACTGTCGATGTTCGGCCAGAGTCCAGCGCCAACACCAGCGATGAGCGCGCTGCCATACGCGGCACCGTCAGTCTGTTCGACCGTCGCTGTCGGCAATTCGAATGCATCGGTCATCAATTGTCTCCAGAATACACTTCGCGCACCGCCACCAGAAAGTCGAATGCGATCAGTCCGCGCGCCAGTTTGGCGAACGAGAGCAAGCACTTCACGAAGAGAGCACGTGACTCCTTCAACGATTGCTCGAGTCAGATACTCGCGCGTTGTTCGAGTGGACATTCCCACGAATGATCCGCGAGCATCTGGATCGGCGTGAGGAGTTCGCTCGCCAGAAAGATATGGAAGGAAGACCGTGCCTTCACAGCCAAGTGGCGCATTTTGTGCTTGATTCAGCATCAATTCATATGGATCGACTCCGAGTGTTCGCGCAGTTGCAACAAGATCTGCGCACATCGAATCGCGCCACCATCGCAAACTCCCGCCTGCAGACAAGGTGACACCCATCAAGTGCCAACGATTTGGAATCGCATGACAAAACGAATGCAGAACCCCGTGTGGAGTTGGTCGCCATTCGTTTGTGGTTGCAAAAATCACGCCACTCGTTCCCACAGTGCAAGCGACCGAACCCTCGGTGGTGATTCCCGTTCCAACTGCTTGCGCTGCTTGATCACCTGCGCCCGCAACAACAATTGTTCCAACTGGAAGTCCAGTTGCTGCTGCACCATCTGCGTGAACGCGTGAACTTGGTGTTGTTGATTCGAACAGTTCTGGAAGCAGAGCAGTGTCGATTGAAAGCGCCTCGCACATTTGAGTCGACCACTTTCGATTTTCGCAGTCAAGCAGAAGCGTTCCAGATGCATCAGCCATATCCGAATGAATCGCACCAGTGAGTCGAAGCCTAACATAGTCCTTCGGCAACATAATGTTCTTTGCGCGTCGCATCGTTTCTGGTTCATACTGCTTCAGCCAAAGCAACTTTGGCGCGGTAAATCCAGGAAGGAGACGATTGCCAGTCAATCTCCAAATTTCTGCGGCAGTGATTTCGCGCTCTGCTTTCTCGCAGATTTCGGCGGTGCGCTGATCATTCCACATCATTGCAGGTCGAATGGGACGATCATCCGAATCCACGATCACTAAGCCGTGCATTTGGCCTGCAAGACCGACAGAGATGATGTTTCCGGCACGAACCGCATCGTGTGATGTCAGTTTTCTCAACGCTTCGCAAGCTGCTCGCCACCAAATATCAGGATGCGTTTCTGCCCAACCCGCACGAGGCGAATCGAATTCGTACTCGACGCCTGCGCTGGCAATGACCGCGCCATCACGATTGACAGCGAGCGCCTTGAGCGAACTCGTTCCAACATCAATTCCAATACAGAGTTCAGATCGTTTCATGGTTTGCATCGAGGAAGAACGCATCCGACTGCGGTGGTACAAGCGAATGGAAGTGGATTTCCAGCGGCAATCGCATCGGTAACATCAGCGAGATCCCGTTTCGTTGGTGGTCCATACGAAACTCCGAGTCCTTTATATCGATCGTCGATGCGTCCTCGGTACAAGACATTACGATTTGCATCAAGAACCACAACGGATGGAATGATTTGTGCGCCAAGTTCGCACGCAAACTTCTGGCTTGGGTCGATCACTGCTGGAAGGGGCATCGAATATTCACGCCGAAAAGTCTGGATGACTTCAGCTTCGATGTCGAATTCAGAAAAAATCAGAACCCACGCAATTCCCCGCTCTTGATCGCGAATTGCAAGCCTTGAGATTTCTGGGGAATATGCGCGACAGATCGGACATTCTGGCCCCGCAAAGAGATAGACCGTGGCACGTTTTCCAAATGGAAGGGGCCGACCTTCGAAGTCAGTTGTTGGTAAATCCCCCAAAGGAATACTCAATCGTGTCAATCGAAGATCGGGCTTTGGTGATGGGGCGCAATGTGACGCTGCGATCAGCGTGAGCGTCATAAACATTGCACCGATTGCGCGCATCAACATGTCGCAAGAGTATCGCTCATAGCGTTGAGTGGCGTGGGTGCGTACGGACTTCCCCACGGCGATCTACTCTTGACATTGTGACACCATCTGCACTTGACTGGTCGATTGTGATTGCGTTTGTCGCCGTCTTGATCGGCACTGCGCTCTACGCAAATCGTCTTGCGCGTGGCGTGTCAGGATTTCTCAGCGCGGATCGTTGCGCTGGGCGATATCTGGTCACAGTTGCATACAACATGGCACAAGTGGGAGTGATCACACTCGTCTGGTATTTCCAACTTGGATACGACGTGGGATATACGCAAATTTGGTGGGGATATATGGAAGGTCCATCGCTGATCTTGTTGGCAATCACGGGCTGGGTCATTTATCGATTTCGAGAAACGCGCGCGATGACCTTGGCTCAGTTTTTTGAACTGCGATACTCGAAGAAATTCCGTGTGATGTCGGGCATCGTCGCGTTCATCTCTGGCATCGTGAATTATGGCATTTTCCCAGGAGTCACTGCGCGTTTCTTTATGGCGCTCTGCGGAATGCCAGAGCATTTTTCGGTCGCAGGCGAGACGTTCGCAACATTTCCAGTCGTCATGTTGATCTTGCTTGGTTTTGGACTTTTCATGATCTTTGCAGGCGGAATGGTCTCGATCATCATGACTGACTTTTTGCAGGGTGTTTTTTGTTTCGGTTCCTTTGTGTTCATCTGCTTCTGGTTGCTTGCGCAATTTCCATGGCCTGTCTTGGAACGCGCGATGTTTTCGATGCCCGAAGGGACTTCCTTCATCGATCCTTTCAACTTGAGCAAGGAAAAGAATTTCGATGTGATGTATTGGGCGATCTCTGCGTTCATTTTGTTTTATGCGGCCCGCGCATGGCAGGGAGATCAGGGATACAACTCTGCGCCACTCAATGCGCATGAAGCTCGAATGGCGCAAATTCTCAACGGTTGGCGTTATCGCGTGTTGATGCTGGTGACAATCGTCATCCCACTTGCAGTGCGAGCATTCTTGACGCAACCTGAATATGCAGATGCGGCAGCGCCAATTCACGCTGCACTCGAGCAAATGCCAACCGATGCACTCCAAGCAGAAATGCGCACGCCACTGGCGATGGCGTTGATGCTTCCAGCTGGAATATTGGGCCTTTTTATCGCAGCAATGTTGGGCGCTGCGGTTTCAACCGACGAGGCATATTTGCATTCGTGGGGATCAATTTTTATTCAGGATGTCATCCTTCCATTTCGGCGAAAGCCATTTGATCCAAAGACACACATTCTGCTTTTGAAACTTGCGGCGCTTGGCGTGGCGATTTTTGCATTCACTTTTTCATTGCTCTATGAACCAACGCAATACATCGCAATGTTTGCAGCGCTCACGGCAAGTGTTTTTGTCGGCGGGGCAGGAGCTGCAATTATCGGAGGCTTGTATTGGAAGCGTGGATCGACAGAGGCTGCGTGGGCGGCGATGTTGACAGGAATGGGACTGGCCGCACTTGGAGTGATTGTGAATCAACTTTCAGAGGTTGGGCTGCGAGAAACAATCGCAGTTGGCGGGATGGCGACTGTATTTGCAGAAGGCGCGCTTTGGTTGCGCACGACCTTTACTGGTCAAGAGATGAGTTTCATTGGAATGCTGAGCGCATGTGTGATGTATGTCACAGTCAGCCTCTTTGGGCCGCGCACAGAATTTAATCTTCAGCGCATGCTCAATCGCGGGCCGTGGCGAATCGAAGGCGACGCTTCGATTGATGATGCTCCTAAGACATTGCTGGAAAAACTGGGAATTGATCGTCAATTCAAAGGTACCGATCGTGCCATCACTCTTATCACTCTTGCGTGGCCGCTCTTTTTTACTGGTGTGTTTATTTTTGGAACGGCGTATGCGCTCTGGCGCAAACATTCTGGAGATCCAATTTCGGTTGCTGCGTGGAGCGAGTGGTGGTTCTGGTGGACATGGTTGATTTTAGGAACAAGTCTTGTGGTTGTTGTGTGGTTTACAACTGGTGGGGTGCGCGATCTGATTCGAATGGTGAAATTGCTGCGTGCTCGTGCGATCGATGTGCGTGATGACGGAACTGTGATCGATGGTGTGAATGCGGACGAAGTTGAACGGCGTCAAGTATGAGGATCTACCGTGCGATCGATTGAGTCAAGCCTCTGCGGTGATGCGTGGCGAATGACAGCGGAAGATGGTCGTTCGTGGCCTGCTCGTGTTCCTGGTTGTGCGCATCTTGATTTATTGCGAGCAGGCGAGATCCCTGATCCCGATTCTCCCAAAGGAGAGGCCGCACAAGAATGGATTGGTCGAACTGCTTTCACTTGGAGCCGCGAGATTGTGCTGACCAAGGAGATGTTGCAACACACGCACATTGAATTGGTGTTTGAGTCCATCGACACAATGTCTCAAGTTCGTTTGGATGGCGCAGTGATTCTGCGCACTGCGAACGAGTTTCATCCTCACCGTGTTGAAATTGGCGCAATTGCGCGTTCGGGCGATCCACTGCGAAGAATGTTGCTTGAAGTCACTTGCGCTGGTCCAGTCAGTGAGGTCGAACGATTCGAAAAACAGCTTGGATCTCGCCCAGTAAATGGGGAATGGACGCCATATCCGTTTCTCCGCAAGAAAGCCTGTCAATTTGGTTGGGACTGGGGACCACGCGTTCCATCAAGCGGCATTGTTGGCATTGCAATGTTGCACGCATGGACTGGCGTGCGATTGGATTCAGTTCGACCACTCACGCGTTCTTGCACGCAGGACGAAGCGACCGTAGATGTCTTCGTTGACGCACTATGCGATGGTGATCCATCAAGATTCGAAGCGCGAATCGAAATTGAATCGCCAGATGGTCGCACCTTCGATGCAGTCGTGACTTTCAAGCGAAGCGCACGAGTTCTTTCTGAAAACCATTCTGTGATCGCTCACGCTGTGATCATCGTGCCTCGTCCGATGCGTTGGTGGCCACGCGGATATGGAGCGCAGCACATTCACCATATGCGCGTGGAATTGACGCAACAAAGTGCCACGATTTCCAGTTGGTCTGGGCGAATCGGATTGCGTTGCGTTGCGCTTGATACGACTCCAGAAGTTGACGGCACGCGATTTGCAATACGAGTGAATGATCAATCGATTTGGTGCGCTGGAGCAAATTGGATTCCAGAAGGACTCTTTCGTACTGATCAAGCAGATATTCGCGAACGGTTACTGCAAGTATGCGAAGCAAACTTGGTGATGTTGCGTGTGTGGGGCGGTGGCGGATACGAATCGCAAGCGTGGTATGAACTCTGCGATCAACTGGGCATTCTTGTGTGGCAAGATTTCGCGTTCGCTTGCGCGACCTATCCCGAAGACGATCCCTTCCCCGCACTTGTCGAAGCAGAGGCGCGATATCAAGTCGCTCGACTTTCTTCGCATCCATCAGTGGTCTTATGGTGTGGGGGCAACGAAGACATTCTCGCGTGGTATTCGTGGGGATTCCGCGATCGATTGCGCCCAGGACAAACATGGGGTCGTCGATATTGGTTAGAGATTTTGCCCAGGATTTGCGCTGAATTAGATCCATCGCGACCATACTGGGCAGAGAGTCCGTGGTCTGGTTCGCTTGAACTCGATCCAAACGATTCCACTCGCGGAGATCGTCATATCTGGGATGCGACTGCGAAAGTCGAGGGACTTCGATCGATTACTCCAAGATTTGCAAGCGAGTTTGGACATCAATCTCCGCCAGCACTCACTTCTCTTGCGCATGCGCTTCATATAGATGAAGAGACTCTCGCATCGATGACTGCAGCAGATGGATGCGCGCTCATCTGCGATCGTCAACGAGCAACAGGTGGCGACACTCCGCAGTATGGCGAATTTCTTTCGAAGCGATTTTATCCCGCGCAAGATTTCGCATCGTGGATTGTTCAGGCGCAGATGGTTCAAGCGAAGGCGATGCGGATTGCATATTCGTGGTATCGCACGAATCGTCCGCGATGTTCGGGCGCACTTGTCTGGCAGCTGAATGATGCGTGGACAGGACATTCGTGGTCACTTGTCGATGTGCAAGGAAGAGCGAAGCCTGCGTGGCATGCAGTGCGCGAATCCTGCGCTCCGCGAATGCTGACGATTCATCAGCGCGATGGGGAGTGGATCGTCGATGCTGTCAACGATTCGCCAAACGCGTGGAAAAGTCGCGTGTGTTTATTGAAATGCGCGAATGCGCAGCGCGCAGATTCGTCGGCAAATTTGCGCGAGCATTTTCTTGAAGGATTCATTGTCGAGCCTTGGCAAACGATTACGGTTTTGCGTATACCGCAGGAATTTCTTCCAGATCACAAGAGCATTTTGTTTGCAGAAGCACCGACGGAATTTCGTGCTGACCCAATCGCAACTGCGTGGGCTTCTGGAGCACATGATCGAGAATTGCAAACGCCGTCGGGAGAGATTTATGTTCCAAAGGCAATGATGAAGTGGATGGATCATCCTCCGACAGTTCGAGGCAAGCTGGCAAGCGCAACAATTCTTCTTCACGCAATGTCGCCAATCGTAGATGGCATCGTTGTTCCAAGAGGCAATTGGGTCACTGTCAATCCGATGTTGATCTCGTTGCCCCCGGGCGAATCGCAGAGTGTTGAGATTGTTTGGCGCGCAGAGTCTGGGCAGAATTCTGCGCGCAATTTTCTTGCGGAGTCTTTCCGAGTCGATCTCTTCGCTGCCGGACAATTGATCGCAATATTGAATTCGTCACTGACTCCATAAGAAAAAAGGTGATATTTCTCAAGTGCCTCTCTGCGAATGCATAGGTTGTCTTATGCCGATCATTCCGATCCGCATGGAGATAATTATGCAACGAGTCACTCAGAATCCAGTTTCTCAAAATGGGATTTCATTGGTGGCAAACAATCACTCGCCAATGTCTCTTCAGGAGAAGTACGAAGCGAAACGCAAATCGCGTAACGATGCGATAGATCAATTTGTCTCGGAAGCGGTCGAACGCGGAGATTGCACAGATCGGCTCTATTGGACGTTGATTTATGATTTTGAACACGCATCGATGACTACAAACTTGCGGCAATTAGAAGAAGCGGGGGTTCGGCCGCTTCCAGCGCAGATGCTGAACGACGAAGAACTTTTCACTTCGCTTTGGGAACTTATTTCTGGGCTCAGTGATCTAGGAATCTTTCTTCTGCACTCGAATCATCTGACGGATCGTCTCTTGTATGAACGACTTGTAGGTCACATTCTTGTCGAGCCTGTTCGAGATCTACCGCCAGATTCCGGAGTGCACGAGTTCATCGATTTGATTGGAGGTGGCGGACCAGTCGAGCGCGAAATCTATCAACAGCATTACGCATCAGCAGAGGAACGGAGTCAATTTGCGAAGGAATATGGATTTGAGATCAGTCCAAAGTCCCCACCCAGTGATCGCGATAGGAATTTTCCAAAGCCTCAATCTGAACGAAGTCAATAAACGCAAATCTCAAAATAATTTTACTTTCAAGTAAACCAGATCATTGAGTGGGTCGTTTAAATAATGTCTTGTTCGCAATCCTTTGAGAGATAGATCTGAAACAGCAAATTGATTTCAAATTGAAAAGGCACTGTTTAAAACCCAGATAAAGCCCAGATAAAGCCCAGATAAAACCCCCAAAAAATGACGGGTCGGTTCCCGCTGAGGTGAACCGACCCGTCAAAGTTGCCTTCGGTGTTTGTTGCGAAAAATCCCCGCGCCGATGGACTGTTCATATTGTCGGATTCAGTTCGACGAATGCAAATTTTCCTGATCAAATTTATCCCTACACTTGGCGTTAATGAGTCAATTATCAACCATCAATTGCCTGCGATTTGCAACACAAGTCGTTGTTGGGCAATTCACTGCAGATGCAGCGCATCGTGACGCAAGGCGATCAAAAAAACCTCTGATTTTTGCAATTCGTGCTCTCACACTTTCCGGCTTGGTCTTGTTGTTTTCTGCTGGCTGTGCGAGTGGTCCAAAAATTCTCGTGCCAGAAAGTGTGATTGGCCGATGGCGCGGCGTTGCAAGTGGGGCATTACTCGAATTCACTCCGACGGGAATCTTCGTCGTCGAAACCAAGGATGGCGTCACACTTCTCGGTCGCTGTATGTTTCAAGGGACACGCGTCGCATTGAGATATCAACTCGGCGCTGCGATTTGTCCAGAAGAGCCTGGGCAGTACACACTCGAGATCGAAGGAGTGAATATGCGAACAGCTGATCCATCTGATACTTGTTTCGATCGACGAATCATGATGGCACAAGCATGGGTGCGCGAGGGGAAATGACAAGAACTCTTTGGAGATGTCGACCGATCACGATCTTGGCTGTGGCGACAATCTGTGTCTTTGCCGGGGAATTGTCAAATCGAGCTGCTGGGCAAACATCAAACCCTCAATCGCCCCAAACTGATCCCCCAAAAACTGATCCCAAAACTGATCCCCCAAAAACTGATCCCCCAAAAACTGATCCCAAAACTGATCCCAAAACTGATCCCCCAAAAACGAGTTTCAAGAGTGATCGATCCCCGCGCAACAAGAACGCCAACGATGATTTTCAATCGCTCTTTGGCGATGCAGGAGATGTGGCTGTTACTTCTATCGCGCTCGGTCATTCCGTTGCATCAAAGGTTCTTTTGGAATGTGGAGATCGAGTAGATGTTGATGCGCGAGAATTTCTTGAGGCATGGAACACAAAGGCGATTCCCGTCGATCCAAAGAAGCCTGTTCGCCCTTCATCAAAGGCTGTTTCTCTCTCATCAAAATCCAAGGACCAACTCTCGAAACTCGTGCAGTCATCTGCCACATTACAGTTGGCGAGAATCATCAATTCGGCTGCAGAATCTGAACAAGTCGCAGTTGCAAAGGAATTCTTGGCGCATCCAAGGTTTGCTCGCGCATTGGCGTTGGTGGTCGAGCCCGCAAGCGAAGATCTTTCAAAGGTGCTGCGGGTCGCGCGTTTACTGATTGCTGAGCGTGGCCAATTCATCGATCGTTTCCCTGAATTGTCCGTGGCGGTTGCAGTTGTTTTCGATGCGCCGATTGTGATGCAGATCAATGAAAATATGGCACAAGGTTGCGGGCCAATCTTGACATTCGATTATTTTGTAAAAAATGAAAGAAAAATGCTTTTCGGATTCAAAGATATTGCTCCAGAACTCTTGATCTATCTCGTTAATATCGCCGCCTCAAGAGAAGAAATGGAGTGGTCGCTGCAAAGATACGCAGGCAATTCCGCTGTTGGCGAACTGTATGACAAAGTTGAATATGACTTTGATCATTTGGAAAAAGGGCGCCCCAAAAAAGTGACTCATGCAGGATGGAGTCTTCAGAATATTTTGCGTTACGGTGGGGTTTGTGCGGATCAGGCATACTTTGCCACGACAGTCGGGAAATCGATCGGTGTGCCCTGTGTTTACACGACGGCGACGGATGGAGTTCTTTCGCATGCATGGATCGGATACGTCGGCAAGTCTGGCGGTCGACCAATGTGGACTGAAGTGGGTCGTTTCGGCGGCTACCAAAGCGTTGAAGGTTTCATTCGCGACCCTCAAACAAACAATTTGATTTCGAACACTCAAATGCCTATGTTGCTGACGTATGGTCTCGAACCACTTTCCGATCGTCTTTCTGCATCCGCGCTGAGAATCGCCGCTGGTCGACTCCTTCGACCAGTTGCTGAATCCAAGCCTGAATCCAAACCCGAATCGAAACCTGAATCCAAACCCGAATCCAAGCCTGAATCCAAGTCGGCGCCGACACCTTCTGCAGAAACCATCGAACAAGTTCTCTCGTTGATTCATATCGCAGTTGAAGCGTGTCTGACCGATGTGCGATCATGGGAAGTTGTCGCGCTCGCTGCGAAAAGTGGAGCAATGACAACAGAACAGAAGCAAAAATGGTCGGCAGACATTCTGATTTTGTGCGGCGATTCGTATCCAGAGTTTGCGTGGAGAACAATCTCTCCGATGATCAATACGATCGACGATGTAGAAAAGCGACAAGAAGCACTCGATGGAGCACTGGAGATTTTCAACTCTCGCGGCGATCTTGCGGGGCAGATTCTTTTGCAGCAAGCTTCTCTTTATAAATCACAGGGAAATTTCGTTGGTGCTGGGCGCTGCTATGAAATGATTCTCAGCAATTATTCCAATGATGGTCCATTTGCAATCGTTGCTCTCCAAGAGGCGTCCAAGATTCTCGCCTTAGCGAATGGTGCAAATGCGAATGTCGAACTTCACCAACGCGCATTTCGGATGATGGAAGTTCCCATAGAAATCGCTCCGCGATTTGCTCGGCAAAGCAATTGGTATCGCTCGGGCGTGATGTTGTCCGAAGCGTTGAGGATTGTTGGTCGATCAAATGATGCCGTGCTTCATGAACAGCGAATGGCTGATGTAATGAAGTAATCATTCATCCGCGAATCCAGCGTGTGATTACTTTCCAAGGACTCCTGCGCGCTTTTCGTCGCCGTGAAACTTTGTGAGTCCCCCGGTCACCAAAGCACACTGGCAAAGTTTTCGCCGCAATCGTCACGCGCGGCGGATATCCCGCTGCGGACAAGAGTGATTTCCACTGCGATCCGTGGGGTCGAATTGTTTTTCCGTGCAGTCGATACGCAGCGAGATGCGCGGCTTCGTGGCATAAGACTTCTCTCAGAAGTTCCGTGGCAGTTGGATCAAGCAGAGTGTGTTGAAGCCCAATGGATTGTCGGGTGTAACTCGCTCTGCCAAGACTGGAAGACATTCGTCGGCTGATCGTCACCGAAATTTCTGGCACGAGCGTCGAGACATTCCATAGTGAGCACCAGGCGAGTAAGTCATCGCGTAATTCGCAAGACAATTCTTTCGGCCAGACTTTGGGATGCGTTGTCATTGTTTGCTCGATTGTGACTTGCGCAATGATTCTGAACGCGTTGGAATTCCAAGTCGATCGAGCTGTTCAATCGCATTGCGTGCGATTGTGATGCAAGCTTCACGAACATCGGTTTCAAGCGCAAGTCGTGGAGCGCGTACACGCTCGTCCCCCCGACCGACAAACGCTTGCACCAACTTGATCCTCTGAACAAAGTCTGGAACCGTATCCATCCGTAACAGTGGCAAAAATGCGCGGTCGACCTCTGCAACGCGGATCGACGCAATTTTCAAATCTGTTTGTGCTGCGACAGCAAGTTTCCAGAGCGCAACGCTTGCAGCAGGAAGCGCATTTGCAAGACCTGCGACCCAACCTTGTGCTCCCGCAGCAACACCAGATGGAACCACATCATCGAGTCCAACAAAAATCGCCAAATCATTCGGCGCATCTCCACTGCGGACAAGCTGAGCAAGTTGTGCGATACGGCGGACATCACCTGTGGAATCTTTCACTGCACGAATGTTGGCCTGCCGCATCGCCATCGCTGCCAGTGATGCCGCCGAAAAATCTGCGCGGTATGCCTGCGGATTGTTGTAAACCATCACAGGCAAGTTTGTCGCACGCGCCACACTTTCGATATGTGCGATCGCCTCGCGTTCATCTCCGCTGTGCACATACGGTGGAAGAACCATCAAACCCGAACATCCTGCATTTGCCGCATATTGCGCCAACAAACATGCGCCGTGCGTCGAAGCGGATCCGATTGCAGCGATGACTGGCGCACGACCCAATAGTGCTGCGGAAACGCCGCGCCATAACTCTATTTTTTCTTCGGTCGTCAGCGATTGGCCTTCACCGAGCGATCCGCCAATGACGATGCCATTGCAACCTTCATCGATCATCCAACAAGCGTGTCCAATGGCTGCTGCGATGTCCACATCTCCTGAAGGTTTGAGCGGAGTGGTGATTGCGGGCATCACTCCAGACCATTGAAATTTTTGTACGGTCGAAGTCATTGCTTTAGAATCCCCGCAGCGCAAGGGTCGGATGCTTCAATCATCAATTCGATTTCCGCTGTGATCCAAGCGCGTCCTGCGACAGTTGGTCGAATGACTCCAGCAGAGTCGGTGGAATGCCACGCTTCGAAGCGCGTTCCAATGAAACTTTCAGCACCGATGCGTTCTCCAAGAGCAATTTTCCCATCAGCAACCAAGCACGCAACCTTTGCGCTTGTTCCAGTTCCGCAAGGTGAACGGTCATACGCTCCGCCGGGACAAAGCACAAAGTTGCGCCAAGCGCAATCTGCGCGTCGAGGGGGTTCTGTGAATTCGATGTGGTCGATCTCGCCGCCGTTATCGCCTGTAATTCCTGCAGTCGCAAGCGCACGACGAATAGACCATGCGTGTGCAGTGAGTTCCGCAACACGATCAAGTTGCAGGGGGATCTTCAGAGGCGAAGGCGCGATGAAAAACCAATTGCCGCCCCACGCAACATCGCCAGTAACAACACCAAGTCCAGCAACTTCCACAGCGATTCCTTTGTGCGCGCGATGCGAAGGCACGTTGGCGACTTCAACAAGATCATCGGCACGCAGCGTGAATTCCACAACGCCCACCGGAGTATCAAGACGATGCGTTCCAGTTTTGATTCTTCCCAGATGCGCAAGCGTTCGCGCAACGCCGATCGTTCCATGCCCGCACATTCCAAGCATTCCGGCGTTATTGAAAAAAATCACACCGGCAACACAATCAGCTTCATGCGCTTCGAGCAAGAGTGCGCCGACAAGAACATCTGATCCGCGCGGTTCTTCGATGGACATTCGTCGAAAGTCATCGTGATCGCGAGCGAAAATTTCGCGCCGCTCTTGAAGCGATTCACTTCCAAGATTCGGTCCGCCCGAAAGAATCACGCGGGTTGGTTCGCCTTCAGTGTGACTATCAATCGCTTTGACACGCCGCATAACGCGACTATATAAGGAAGCACCTACAGCACGCTTGCGACGCAGATGAAAGAGGGGGCTATGATCGCCACAATGAACCAGTCAAGCAGCGGCAATCCATCAGCTTTTCAACTCCTCTTTGATGCAAGACTGAACAAAGGCGCGGCATTTTCTGAATCCGAACGCGAACAATTTGGTCTTGTCGGTTTGATTCCAGACGGCATCGAATCAATGGACATTCAATTGGATCGCGCACGCTTGCAGTTCGAGCATCAATCATCTGATTTGGGCAAGTACCAGTTTCTGTCTGCGCTGCAAGACCGTCAAGAACGACTCTTTTACGCCTTATTGCGCAGTGATTTTCAGCGTTACATGCCGATCGTTTATACGCCCACGGTTGGCGAGGCGTGTCAAAAGTTTGGACACATCATGCGCCGTCCTAAAGGCATGTATCTCTCGATGACTCGTCGCGGAAAACTTGCGCAGATTCTTCGAAATTGGCCAGTGAAAGATGTGCGATTCATTGTGGTCACTGATGGCGAGAGAATTCTCGGTCTAGGCGATCAAGGTGTGTGCGGGATGGGCATTCCCATCGGCAAACTCGCGCTCTATACCGCGTGTGCTGGAGTTCCGCCGCAAGTCACTTTGCCCGTTGTGCTTGACATGGGCACGAACAACGAAGGATTCCGCAATGATCCGCTTTATCCTGGGCTCCGTGTGCCTCGCATCGGTGGCGATGCGTATCTCTCGTTCATCGACGAGTTTGTTGCTGCAGTCCAAGAAGTCTTTCCCAAGTGCTGCATCCAGTTCGAAGATTTCACCAACAAGAATGCAATTCCACTTCTCGAAAGATATCGCGATAAAGTTTGCTGTTTCAACGACGACATTCAGGGAACAGCATCCGTTGCAGTCGCAGGTCTCTTTGGCGCTTGTCGAATGAACGCCACCAAGATGAGTGATCAGCGCATTTTGTTTATGGGCGCAGGTAGTGCAGCGGTTGGCATCGCAGATCTATTTGTGAAGCACCTCTGTTCCGATGGAATGTCCGTAACACACGCACTCGAACGATGCTGGTTTGTGAATTCCCGCGGCATGGTCCATTCCAAAATGCCAAAGTTGCCCGATTATTTGCAGAGATATGCGCACGATGTTTCTGGGCTCAAACTTCCTGTCGGCGCACCATCTGGGTTGGATTCTCCTTTGACACGATTGTCGGATGTGGTTGAAGTCGTACGGCCAACAACGATCATCGGTGTCTCAACTATTGCGCACGCATTCAACGAAACCGTGATTCGATCAATGGCGAGAATCAATGCGCGCCCGATTATTTTTCCGCTTTCAAATCCAACTTCGAAATCGGAGTGCACCGCAGAAGAAGCGATTCGATGGTCGGAAGGCCGAGCGATTGTCGCGACAGGCAGTCCTTTCCCACCAATGCATTTCGGCGGAAAGTTATTCGTGCCTGGTCAGGGAAACAATGTTTATATTTATCCCGCAGTTGGTATGGCAGTCTTTGCCACAGAAGCAAACCGCGTGACTGACGAAATGTTTTTGCGAGCAGCAGAATCCCTCGCATCGCAAACGACCGAACAAGATCTTTCGGTTGGGCTGATCTATCCGCCCATCTCATCTATTTACGAAACAAGCGTTGAGGTCGCTATCGCCGTTGCAAAGTTGATCTTCGATGATGGTCTCGCAAGAGTTCCGCGTCCTGCAGATATCGAGGAATTTGTGCGCTCGAGGGTTTACGATCCTGTTTTTTGACTTGCAGTCGGCACTCCACTCGCCGGCACTCCACTCGCCGGCGCGCCACTCGCCGGCGCGCCACTCGCTGGCGCGCCACTCGCCGGCACTCCACTCGCCGGCACTCCACTCGCCGGCACTCCACTCGCCGGCGCGCCACTCGCTGGCGCACCACTTGCTGGCGCGCCATTCGCCGGCGCGCCACTCGCTGGCGCGCCACTTATAGGCTCACCATTCGCGGGCGGGATCGCTTTAAAATAGACCCAGAAATCGCTTGATATCGTCGCACCCCTTGGATTCTTCGCAGTCATCGTGACAGGCGCCAAAATGATTCCCTGCGCCGAAGGATTGACAGAGATCATCAAAGAAATCATCGCATGGTCTGTGTCAAATTTTTGGTCGACCAATTTGACCGTGAATCGTGGATCCTTGGAAGTTGTTGAAATTACCTTCCATCCTTGGGCTTTTTTCAGCTCGAATTCGAAAGGCTGATCTGATCCCGTTGTCACCGCGCCAAGATTGGATCGGTATTCAGCAAATGGAAGTTGGGGCGAGATCTTGGTGCAAGCATGACGGATTCGCATATCGACCACAGGTGCCTTGGGATGATCTGTTTCGATAATCAGATATGGCGGCATTTGTTCGCATGGAATTTTCGAGAAGTCATAACTCACGAGATAATTATTTCGTGGCGCATCCTGTAGTGGATTGAAATTGACAAAGACTGGCGATACTCCCATCACAGAGTTGATGCGAAATGGAGTTTGATCAATCGAGGCGATCGTTACTGTTCCGCTCAGTGGAGCAATCGGTTTACCAGTCGGAGTGTTTGGATCTTGAAATGCGTTGATGTATGGCACAATTGCGCCGAGTGTCACATCGGTCGTTGTTCCCCGAACCGCATACGCAATTTCTCCGCTCATCTCGACGGTGACTGGAGCAATCCCGCCAGCGAAGGTAAAGGTCACGGCAGCTGTTTTGATTCCGGTCGACGCGGAAACTTTCATCGTGAGTGGAAGTTCTAAACTCTGGCCAGGAGGAATAATCTTTCCTTGCGCTTCAATCGTTGTGCAAGTGCAGGTTGGAGTCGCTGATTGGATCGTGACAGGTTTAGACGAACTATTTATAAGTCGAAAGTTGCGCGTGATGGTCGACCGCGGTTCTATAAGTCCCAATTTGATCAACGGAGGATCGACGATGATCGTGGCCGGCAAAGAAGCAGTGGCAATCTGAGGATCGACGATGATCGTGGCCGGCAAAGAAGCAGTGGCAATCTGAGGATCGACAATGATCGTGGTCGGCAAAGAAGCAGTGGCAATCTGAGGCGACGATAGAGCCAGGGGTGATTCCAAGAATCCATTGAATGCAAGCGCTGAAATCACAAATGTTCCCATCGCAAGAAAACCTTGGTGTAGCTGCATTGTCATAGAGCATTACTATAGGAGCACTCCCCATGAAAGCCATCGTCGTTCAACAGCGCGGAAATCCAGTCTCGCCCAATGTCGCTTTTGTCACGGATCGCCCAAAGCCTCAGCCACAATCTGGAGAGGTCTTGGTTCGCACAGAAGCATCTGCGCTGAACAGTTTGGATCTTTGGGTTGGCCGTGGACTGCCGGGCATTGAAACGCAATATCCGTTTTCAAGTGGTTCCGATGGGGCGGGACGCGTGGAAGAAGTTGGCACAGGAGTTGATCGTGCATGGATCGGCCGTCGCATCTTGCTGAATGCAGCGGTGATCCAAGATCCACCTTCACACCCAGATCGAATCACATCGGGGGAAGACATACGAATGATCGGCGAACATTCGCCTGGAACGATGGGAGAATATTTCTGCGCTCCGGCGAAAAATGTTTTAGATATTGGCGAAACTGATCCAATTCAAGCGGCAGCGTTTGGACTGACTCATCTCACTGCGTGGCGAATGTTGATGTCGCGCGCACAACTTCGACCAGGAATGACCGTGCTTGTCACTGGTATCGGCGGCGGAGTCGCTGTCGCACTCTTGAACATTGCAAAACATTTCGGTTGCACAGTGATCGTGACAAGTCGTCACCAATGGAAACTTGATCGAGCACACGAACTTGGCGCCGCACACGGAATCTTGGATGATGGATCAGATTGGTCTAAGAGTGTGCGCGCTCAGACTGGCAAGCGTGGTGTTGACATTGTTGCGGACTCGATCGGCAAGGCCGTTCATAGTCAGTGCATCAAGAGTCTTGTCCGCGGGGGAGTCTTCGTCACCTGTGGCGCAACGACTGGAGGCGAAGCAACAACCGACCTTACTAGGATGTTCTGGAACCAACTCACCCTGATGGGATCGACCATGGGTGATATGGATGAATTCCGATCCGTTACAACTTTGCTTCGTTTGGGTTCTATTAAGCCTCTCGTTGATTCGATTCATATCCCGCAACACGCAAAAAATGCTTATTTGCGTCTGGAATCTGGCGAACAATTCGGCAAAGTCATCATCGATTGGCAGTAGTCCGATAAACCGCAGCAAGCCTAAAACGAGCCGAATCAAAAAGAATTTCAATTGTTTTGAGACATTTATTGGCGCTTCATTAAATTCGGGTTATGTTTCATTCGACTGTTCGTGGAACGGTGTTGTTGTATTTGTTCAAAATTTCTTTGCTCGTTCAATTTCTTTAGGAGAAAACCCCAAATGTTTATTCGAAACTCTTTTTGTTCAATGTTGACTGTTGGCGCATTGGCAGCCACTGTCATTACTTCTGGAGCATCGGCACAACTAGGTGGTGGCGATGAATGCGCCGCTGCAGTTGCGATTGCTGCAGACACCCCAACAAATTTTGATACAACGACTGCAACGCCAAGCGCAGATATCCCATCAGATGCTCTCTGCGCTGGGACATACTTAAATTGGGTTGTGACTTGCAGAGATGTTTGGTTTAAGTTTACGGCTACTGGTCCAGGACAAGCAGATTTTACGACTTGTAGTTCTGCAGCTTACGACACTTCTCTTGCGCTTTATAAAGGAGACTGCTCCACCCTCGTTGCTTGCAATGGCGACGGTCCAGGTTGCGCTACTTACACTTCTATTATCGCTGGAGTTTCTTGCAATACAGGCGATGTCTTCTATTTGCGTATTGGTGGATACGGCGGCTCACCTACTCCTGATGGCGACTTTGGAAGTGGTACGGTTACCGTTGCTTTCACTTCATCAAGTGCGGGTTGCGTTGATGCTACTGGCGCCTGCAATGAGGTCCACCCAACTACTGGTTGCGACAACGCAGTTTGCTGCACAAACGTTTGCAATTTCAACCCAATCTGCTGTGATGTTGGCTGGGATTCAGGTTGCGTAGATCTTGCGGTCAAGCTTTGCGGCTACTACTCCTGCCCAGCAGTTTCTGGTGCGCCAGCAAACAACTGTGCTACCTCAGCGACCGTCATTTCTGGAACTGCGAATAGCACGAACAGTTTTAACACCACCCTTGCGACCACGGACGGCCCCGATCACCCCGGAGCAGCCTGTAATTCGGGATCTGATGTCTTCGAATCTGACGTTTGGTGGAAGCTCACTCCAGCCAGCAACGGAACGCTTACTCTTTCCACTTGCGATGCAGTCACTTATGACAACAAACTTGCTGTCTATAACCTCGGAACTGACCCTTCATCGTTTGATTACAACGAACTCGCGGGTGCCTTGGTCGGATGCAACGATGACGGTACCGCCTGCAACACAACGAGTGTTCCTCCTACACCATATGCATCATTCCTTTCAGTAAATGTCTCTTCTGGGAACACATACCTCATTCGAAATGGTTCCTATGCAGCGGGCGAGGCTGGCACCGGCACTTTGAGCGTCACTGTGCCTGCTCCTTGCGTACTTGATACACCAACCGGCAATGAAAGCGAGCCTTGCGGCACGGCTTCTAACGATGGTTGCAATGGTGCGGGCGAATCAGAGGCAGTTACAGCTGGCCAGATCATTGGTGGAACCTTCTGGGCTGATGGGGACACTCGCGACACTGACTTTTATTCCATCGTCGTTGGCGCAAGCAGTCAAGTAACCGTATCCGTGAAAGCGGCTCGTCTTGTCACCGTTCTGCTTATATCTGGAGATCTCAGTGTTGCAGGCTGTGCTGGCATTACGGTTCTTTCGGGAGGTACTGGTGCATGCCCAACCGTCTCAACCTATTGCTTGAATGCAGGAACTTATTATGCATTTGTTGGTGATGCGGCTTTCACAGGCAATCCTTGCGGAAGTGGTGTAAGCAACGATTACACGATGAGCGTCACTTCAACATCTGCTACCTGCCCAATCGTGGTTTCTGGTGGTGCTGCGGTCAACGGAACTTGCGATGCACCTGGTCCTAACGACATGACGCTGAATACGGATCCGAACCTTGTGACTGGTGGTGTCGTTGCATGTGCATTTCCCAACCCGGCATTCCCGAACTGCACTGCAGGTGGTGGAACAACAGCAAATTCGTATGCTCGCGTCTTCCAGGCAGGCACTGTTAGTGGAGATATCAGTTGCGTCAACTTTGGCGTGTATTGCACAGTGCGAGGTCTGAATGCTGCTGGATCGGCATGCGTAACTTATTACAGCGACATTCCTCTTCCAGCGACGATCGGGATCTACCAAGATCTTGACGGCGGTGCGCCACGCTTTAAGACTGCCGATAATGGAGCAGACGGCGGCGACTTGGCTCTGATTTCTGAACAAGCAGCCTTGATTCCTGGCGGTGTTTATCGTGCAACCTTGAACTTCGAGCAGCCAATCTGCGTGGAAGATTATGTCGGGAAAAACTTGGTTGTCATCATGGATTGCCCCGATATGAGTGTGGCGGCTCCTGGAGCACACGGACTTCGTCCTGGATCGAACACAGCAGGACCTCTTGGCGGCAATACATACTGCCGACTCAGTTGTGCTGATGCTGCCCTT
>CAMBWI010000029.1 GCA_945871445.1 Singulisphaera sp. GP187
TGGTACGCCTCGCATCCTGCGGAAGCGATTTCTGGTGTGTGCGTGACAAATCTTTTTCAAGAGGGCGAGCCAACCGCATCTGACGCACCATGGCCGATGCAAAGTGGCACTGTGCACCCAGAGTTGTGGCAGGCAAAGTTAGCTCCTCAAAGAACCGCTGCGAAGGACATCACCAAAGCGCAACTCTTATCGATGATTCCTCGTCTGCATGAAACGACTCCAAAGGATGATCGACCGAAAACACTCGCCAAACAACTTGCGCGAATGTCTTCCGTGCATCACGCTGCAATGTCGATCTTAAAAGACTCACCGCAGTGGGATTGCACAATGGTCTTCTATGAAACCATCGACACCATTGGCCATCACTTTATGCAGTTCCTTCCGCCGCGAATGACGCATATTTCCAAAGATGATCTTCGGTTGTATGGCGATGTGATGTTGAGGGTCTATGAACATCACGATCGCACGCTTGGAGAATTGTTGCAACACGCTGGAACAGAGACGACGGTGATGCTGCTTTCGGATCACGGCTTTCATTCTGGAGATCAGCGGCCAGTGATTACGCAGATAAATCCAGATGATCGAGCAGCAGTCGAAGCGAGTTGGCATCGACCATTTGGCGTGCTTGTGATGTCGGGTCCTGGCATCAAGTGCGGCGAGAAAATTTCTGCTGCCAGCTTGCTTGATATCACCCCAACTGCTCTTGCATTGCTCGGCTTGCCTGTTGGCGAAGATATGGATGGACGCGTGCTTGCGGAATCATTCTCGCAGCCATACGCATTGAAGACCATCGAGAGTTGGGATACGAAGCCAGGCGAGGCGGGAATGCATCCAGACGAGTTGCGAAACAATCCATTTGAGTCACAGGATGCACTCAATCAATTGATTGACTTGGGATATATGCCAGCGCTCGGAGATGACATCAAGTCACGACTGGAACTTGTTCGCCGCGAAAGTAATTTTAATCTTGCTGTTGTGTATATGACAACCGGACGCGCTCACTTGGCAGAGCCATTGTTCGCCGAACTTTTCCAGCAGAATCCAGATGAAAGTCGCTTCACAACAAATTTGGCGAACTGCCAATTCAATGCGCGAAATTTTGCTGGATGTGCGCAAACTGCATCGGCATTTCTGCAGAAGCATCCGACGAATGCTGAAGCGGGATTTCTACTCGCTGGTTCGCTTGCCAATCTTGGAAAGAACGATGAGGCGAAGGCGCTCCTGACACGACTTGAGCGCGACTTCGGCAATCGACCAGAACTTGCAATGTCGCTTGGGGATTTACACGGGATTCTTGGCGATTGGGAGAAAGCATCGCAACTCTATCGCCGTAGTGAAAAGCACGATCCACAGAATGTAAGAATTCAAATTGGACTCGCTCGAATGTCACTTGCGACTGCGAAGTGGGATGATGCGGTCGAGTTTTGCTTGAATGCTTGCGATATTCGACAGCTGACTCCTGAAGCACATGATGCGCTTGGAATTGCGCTTGCATGGCTTGGCGATTATCCACATGCAATTCAATCATTCGAGACTGCATTGCACTTGCAACCAGGTTTGATCGAGGCTCACCGATTCATGGTGATCTTGAGCGAACTTGTTGGTGACGAGGCGAAGTCGCAGAAGCAACGAGATTCCGTCAAGCGATTGCTTGGCACTTTGAAAACGACCGATGGTTCGATTGCTCCGCCACCACCAGAAACTTGGGGATCGCACGCGTGGGCGAAAAGCATCGGGCGTGTGATTGCGGAGTGATTTGCGTCAGTACATTTCGTAACTGCAAGTCATGACTTGTTTCGATGAAGCGAGGGATCGACTGCTTTGACCATCGCAGATTCATCAAGAGTGCCGCCAAGAAATGCGTTGATGGACTTGGCTTGCTGCGTTGCATTAGCAATGAAGTGTGCGTGATCCAATTGTAAAACTTGAAAATTGGGTCGTGCTGCGAGCCAAGATTCGATTGCCTTCAGTTGACCTTCAAATAATGCGATCATCCGTTCTTGTGGTAACGCAGCGCCCTTGCGACCACTTCGTTCGAGCATCACGGCCTGAGATCGGACGACCTCGCTCAAATTTCGGCGCATAAAAATGACGCGATATTCTCGGTCTGTCGGCAATTCCATCAAGAGCAAATGAATAATCTTGACTGCTTTTCCCGCGGCGTCATCCAACCAAGACTTGTCGGTTTTCAATTGTTTGACTCGCTCGAATTCAAGATATCCGTGTGGATTATCTGCGTCCGCAGTGCGGATTGCGTCGGTCATAACGGACATTCCGCCAGCGTGCAGCATTTGCATCGCCATGCTTGTCCCAGAACGCGGGAGACCAGAAACGATAACGATTGGTGCGCGCGTGGTCATTGCATTGTGAAGTCTAACGGTTCAAACTTCGTGAGAGCGCTTGCATGGCTGTGGCTGTGGCTATGGCTGTGTCAGTGACTGTGTCAGTGGCTGTGTCAGTGGCTGTGTCAGTGGCTGTATCCGCGGCTGTGTCGGCGGCTGTATCCGCGGCTGTGTCGGCGGCTGTGTCGGCGGCTGTGTCCGCGGCTGTGTCGGTCGCACTTCAGTTTGCGTGTCCAGCCGCTGGAAAGTTCTCTCGGGCGAGTTCCGCAGGCGGCCGACGGCGCTTGCAATAAAATTTCGCAAACCAGATCGTGTCGGTCGCCGAGGACTGTTTGAGCCCCGAGAGGACTTTCCACGGCTGCTCACTTATACGATTCGGTGGCTGTATCCGCGGCTGTATCCGCGGCTCGATTGCGCATCTCATCGATACACCACCGCGTTCTCACTTTTGCTGTTTTTCTCCCCAAGACAAAATCGCAATGTCGCCTCGAACATCATGTGTAGCTGGCGCTGGAATTCCAGAAGTTGCAATCAACTTATCTGCAATCGAAGGAGTCGTTACAACTGCGATACCCCCACTCGTTGAAGTTCGAATCCGCGCAATCACATCATCCAGCGAAACAAGTCGTGCATCATCTTGCGCCAAATCCAATTCGTTATCGAACTCACTCGCATAGCCGACGATTAATATGTCGCGCCGACCTGTCACCCAAGTCACAGAGTGCCCCAATTGCGCTGTAGTAAAGATCTGCGAACTTCCGCAAAGAACTTGCTTGTTTGCTTCAAGAGCTCGCCACGGAATTTGAGTCTGCAATGCATATCCATCAGGAAACAAATATGGAATCGCCGCAAGAAGCAAGACAGGCGCGGTCGCAGTTCGCATCAACCAAGTCGTGGCATCAGCAGGGCGCCAACTCCAGCGATCAAGCTCCGCCCAAAGCAGAAGAACGAAGGCGATCACAATCCAGTGCAGAGTGGGACTCGTAGTCCAAATCAGCGGAAGACCAATCCAAGCAGTTCCTGTAAAGATTGCTGCAATTGCGCCGAGGGCAAGAATGCGGAGTATCCAGCGACCGATTCGTCGAACAATACTCGGCACCAGAACTTGGTTTTCATGCGCACTCACCAAACCAATCGTGACCAGCACAGCAATCGGTACAAAGAGTGGTGCAATATATGAAGGCATCTTGCCCGCGCTCATCGAAAGAAAAATGAGTGGCGCAATGATCCACGCAATTGCAAAGCGCACGCCACTGCGCACGGTCATTCCATTCGCATAAGACAATCCGCGAATAGCGCGTGGCCATGTCAGCGTCCACATCACGCCACCAACTGGCAACAACACAATCAGAAACCACCAAGGCTCGTGATGCTGATTCGAATCTGGATTCGTAAATCGTCGAAAGTGTTCGACGACAACAAAATATTCCCAGAAGCGTGGCTCTGATCGATGCAGCAAAATTGCAAATGGCGTGATGATCACCGTAGCGGCGACGAGTGGAATCCACGGCAATCGCAAGAGATCCAACCAACGGCGCTCCCACGCAAGAAATGCCAGCGCTGCAACGGCGGGAATTGCAAATCCAAGAAGTCCTTTCGTCAAGAATGCGAAACCTGATGCGACACCAGCAAGCGCAAGCCATCCAATTCGCGCGCGCCCAATCGATGTACAGGCGGCATAAAACGAAACCATACAAAGTGCGATCCATGCGCTGAACATCGAATCCAAATTCGCCACTGAACCCATCACCAATGGTCCAATCGTCGTCGCTTGAACGATGAACGCAAGTGGACCCATTGCGCGACGCCCCGTGATGCGCACAGCGAGTAACCACGCAGCGAGCGCAGAGATTCCCGCTGCGATTGCACTTGGCAACCGAATTGCGAATGCGTTTTCACCAAAGAGTTGAATGCTGGCGGCAATCATCCAATATCCCATCGGAGGCTTTTCGTAATAATGAAATCCCGCCATGCGCAGCGCAAACCACTCGCCACTCTCGACCATTTCGCAGGCGATGATTCCATATCGCGGTTCATCGGGTTGGACCATTGGTCGCACGCCAAGCACAAGAACGCTGACGATCAGAAAGACCACGACAGACCAAATTGCTTGACGGTTCAGTGACATTGCGTTGGCAATCCTAACGGCGAAGTGAGTCACTCACTCACTCACGCACAGCCAGCCATCGCGCCCTGCGACTCTCCCCTTGCTCATTGTGGCGGATGGAGCAATGGGTTGTCGATCGAGCCAATCGCAAAGAGGTTCGAACGTATGACCTTTTGCAATCGCCTGATCGAGAAAACGCTCGAAGAGTTGCGACTTTGATCCACCTTCGCTCTCGGCGTGAATCGTCAATACGTGAGGTTGACCATCGTCGATGCGCCGTAGCAATTTTGCGTTCCACTCGTCATCTGCGCCACTGCCTCGACCAACGCCTTCGTCATATGTTGGCAAATCAATTGGAACTTGCGGTTGATTGATCGGCACGCCTGCGACGAGTGGCAAAAATGGCGCGGCAACACCGCGGCAATCACTGCGATATCGAAACAACTTTGATGATGGCAGGGATAAGACTCGATCGGTGCAACGCCAACCCGGACACGCTGCAGTCGTAGGCGTTCGACCGATGATTGTCGCAAGCGCATCAGTTGCGCGGGCAATCTCTGCGTCAAGATCCGCATCGTTGAGCGCATCAATTCCCATTTGCCAGCGGTGATGATCCCACGCATGCACGCCAATCTCATGACCTTCACGATCGGGCATTCGCAGTGTGTCCGCAAGTCGGGCGCTGATGATCGGACCAGGCCAAATCGTCCCACGCAGAACAATGTCCCATCCATACAGATTTGGCGCACCCGATCGAAGCATCTTGATCGCGAAACTTGGTCGCAACAAACGACGAATATGTCGACCCATATTGTCCGGGCCAAGCGTGACATACCACGTTGCACGAATGCCGCGCCGCTTCAGAATGCCAAGCAATCGTGGCACACCATCGCGCGTTCCGCGAAATGTGTCCACATCAATACGCAGTCCAATGCTCACGGTGTGCATTAAGCGCGAACAGTCTTGGGAGCCTTCGAAGGTCGCATCGGAGCGACTTTGGAAGTTGGCGCCAAACCATTTTCGCGCGCATGCTGTTGCAAGAACCAATCAAGTGTTCGTTCAACGCTCGTTGCAGTGGCGATCTTTGGCGTCCAAGCGATGATCGTCTGTGCATTGCGAATGCTCGGACGACGATGTTGGACATCTTCATAACCTGCGCCGTAATAGGCAGAACTCTCGATCTGTTGAAAGCCTGCGAATGGTGGATAGCACGAACGAAGTGGATGACGGTCGAACGATTCGACGAGTGACTCTGCGAGTTCTTTGATGCTCGCTTCATTGTCAGGATTTCCGATATTAAAGATACGACCATCGCAAACACCATTCTTATTTTCGATGATTCGGAAAAGACCTTCGATTCCTTCGTCAACATCGGTAAAACAACGACGCTGCGCCCCACCATCGACCAAAAGAATCGGCGTGCCTTCGACGAGATTCAAAATCAGTTGTGTGATTGCGCGCGAACTTCCAATACGTGCGGAGTCCAGCGAATCCAAGCGTGGACCGATCCAGTTGAATGGACGGAAGAGGCTGAATCGAAGACCGCGCTGCATTCCATACGCCCAAATGACGCGGTCAAGCAGTTGCTTACTTGCGGAATAGATCCAGCGTTGTCGGTGGATCGGCCCTGTGACCAACGGACTGGTCTCTTCGTCGAAGAGTTCGTCAGTGCACATTCCGTAGACCTCGGAAGTGCTTGGAAACACAAGTCGCTTTCCATATCGAACGCAATCACGAATCACACGGAGATTTTCTTCGAAGTCCAATTCGAAGACTCGCAGAGGATTGCGGACATATTCAATTGGAGTTGCGATAGCGACAAGCGGCAGAATGACATCGCACTTGCGAACGTGATATTCGACCCAGTCGCGATTGATGGAAATGTCACCTTCCACAAAGTGAAATCGCGGATGCTGCATCAGATCGCCGAGGTTCTCAGAATTGAGATCCATCCCATACACATCGAAGTTTTCCTCTTTCAAAATTCTCTCTGAAAGTTGACTGCCAATGAAACCATTCACGCCAAGAATGAGCACTGAAGTTCGCTTCCGCTTGCTTGCAGTGGCACGAGCACCCAAACGCATGCGCGGAAGGAGATTCATGTCCTGCGCTAACTGCATGCCAGAACTCCATACACCGTCGGGTCCCTGCCCTTCCTGAATTTCGAGTGCCCCTTGTCCACATGCGATGACAAGAGGCGAAGACGAAAGAATCTCGCCGGACTGACCAGTTCCTTCAACAACACGCGATTTCCAAATCATCATCTTGCGTGTGCCGGCAAATGTGAATGCGCCAGGCCAAGGATGCGTGACGGCTCTCACAAGATTGCGCAGTTCATTTGCTGGCTTTGACCAATTCACTTGACCATCGGCCGGTGTGCGCTTACCCATCACCGATGCCTTTGTTTCATCTTGCGGCGTTCGTGGAGCTTTTCCAGACTTGATCAGCGGAATCACTTCTGCCAATATCGCCGCGGATTCCTTTGCCATTCGCGCAGTCAACGAACGCGCGTCATCATCCGCGCTGATGGCGACCTTGCGCTGAGCGATGATGTCTCCAGCATCAGACTTGTCAACCATGTGATGAATCGTGACGCCTGTTTCAGTTTCGCCATTGACCAAGACCCAATTAATCGGAGCGCGGCCTCGATACTTGGGAAGAAGCGCAGAATGCAAATTGATGCAGCCCGCAGGGAAGATCGCGCGAATCTTGGCGCCAACCATATTGCGATAGTGAAATGACATCAACAATTCAGGCTTCATCGCTCGAATGCGTTCGATCCAAATCGGGTGATCGATCTTGTCTGGAGCGTGAACCGGAATTCCGTGTTCCGCAGCGATGCGTGCAACATTTGCGTACCAACCCCCTTCAGCAGGATCGTCACGATGCGTAAAGACAGCAACTACATTGAGTCCACTGCGAATCGCCTCCTGCAAAGATGCGGCGCCAATTTCGTGATAAGCAAGAACAACAGTTCGCATTCAAAACTCCTTTTTTTCAACTCTCGCGCGCGACATGCGCCATGGAGACTTTGGCAGAATGACATTCGCCAAGTGTTTCGCCAACAACCCGATCAACGATATATCTCGGACGCTCGCGCACATCGGCGTGAATTCGTCCGATGTATTCGCCCATCAAACCCAGCGCAATAAATTGTGCGCCGATGAAGAAGAAGGCAACAGCGAAAAGAGTGAAGACTCCATTTTCTGCCCACTCGGTTCCATACACCAATCGCAAGACCAAGAGCAGTGCGCCGAATCCCATCGAAAGCGCGGAAATCCCAGCGCCAATCCAGGAGAGAATTCGAAGAGGAGCAGTTGTCATGCATGTCAACAGATCGAATTGCAAATTGATCAAGTTCAAGACCGAATATTTACTTGTGCCACGAGCGCGTTCGGCGTGACCAACAGGAATCTCGGTCACGCGCTTGGCGAAGAGATTCGCAAGAACTGGAATGAATGTGTGCCGTTCGCGGCAACTCAACATTGCATCAACCACACGGCGGCGATAGGCACGAAGCATGCATCCATAGTCACGCAATTTTACGCCGGTTGTTTTTCGCACCATCATATTGATGATGCCACTGAAAACTTTTCGAAAGAGCGCGTCTTGGCGATCTTGTCGAATCGAACCAACCACATCGAAACCTTCATCAATCTTCGCAACAAGATTTCCGATTTCTTCTGGCGGATTCTGCAAGTCTGCATCGAGTGTGATCAGAATGTCGCCTTGCGCTGCACCGAATCCGCACAGGATTGCATTATGCTGACCATAATTTCGATTCAGCAAGAGCGCTTTGATTTCACCTGGATTATTGCGCGCAGCTTCCGCAAGAATTTCCGACGATCCATCACGACTTCCATCATCAACCAGAATAAGTTCCCACGGACGACCTGCGCGACCAAGCGCACGACAGGCTTTCAATGTTCGCTCGAGCAATTCAGGAATGTTGTCCTTCTCGTTGTAGACAGGAATCACAACTGTCACCGTTGATTTTTCCACGCTCATCGGATGCCTCCGCTGACGGTCGTGCGTGCGCCTGCGAGCGTCTCTTTGATTGCGTCGATGACATCATGCGCATCTTTGTCGGTCATATCTGGGAAGCACGGAATGGTGCAAATTCGCGCAGAATTCCATTCGGTATTTGGAAGTTTCCCCATCCACTCTGGCCGATTTTCGCGATACCACTTCTGTCCGTGTGAAGCCAAGAAGTGAATTCCGGTGCCGATGTTGCGAGCCTTCAGACCATCCATAAATGCGTTGCGATCCATGCCGCAGATTTTTTCATCGACGCGCACAACAAAGAGGTGACGCGCGTGTCGATGCGACCATGTTGGATCTGTCATCGGCAAGATGCCGTCGACTTCAGCAAGACGACTGCGATACAACTGAGCGATCGCATCTCGTCGCGCGATGAACGAATCAAGTCGTGGCATCTGACGCACTGCGAGCACTGCGTTCATATCCGCCATATTTTGCTTATAGCCCGGCTCTTGCACTTCGGCTTGTGGCGAACGACCTTGTTGACGTCGATCATTTGCATCGACAGCCAAACCGTGAAAGCGCAGACGGCGCACGCGATTGGCGAGGTTGGTGTCATTGGTTGTCAGCACGCCACCTTCACCAGATGTGATGTTCTTGATTGGATGCAACGAAAAAATTGCGGGATCACCACCGCCAATTTCGCGGCCTTTGTATTGCGTTCCAATTGCGTGCGCAGCATCTTCCAAGATCGGCACACCACGCTTTGCGCACACTACGCGAATTGCATCGAGATCTACTGGCGCGCCTGCATAATGCACGGGAATGACCAAACGCGTGCGCGGTGTGATTGCTGCTTCGATCGCATCCGTCGATGCGAGTAATGTGTTGCGGTCAACATCGACGAAAACATTTCGAGCGCCGCGCATTTCGACCATATTTGGAGTCGAGACCCAAGTCATGGATGGACCGATGACTTCATCGCCAGGACCGATTCCCATTGCCTGCAGAGTGAGGTGCATCAGCGCTGTGCCAGATGTTGCGGCGATTGCTTCTTTCGCGCCGGTGCGGTCGGCGATCATTTGTTCTAATTCGGTGACGCGCGGACCGGTTGTAATCCATCCGCTTCGCAAGACATCCCCAATTGCAGCGATGTCTTCTTCGGATATTGATGGGCGGCAGAATGGCAGAAAGGTCGATCGCATCAGATGAACACTATAGACGGAAATGGCTGAAATTCTAAATGCTCGGGTGGTTGGCTGAGAGATGAGCGATAGTGGTTGGCTGTGAAATGAGCGAGTGGTTGGCTGTGAAAATGCGAGTGGGTGGCTGTGAAAGTGCGAGTGGGTGGCTGTGAAAGTGCGAATGGGTGGCTGTGAAAATGCGAGTGGGTGGCTGTGAAAGTGCGAATGGGTGGCCGTGAAAATGCGAGTGGTTGGCTGTGAAAGTGCGAGTGGGTGGCTGTGAAAAAGTCCACTCGGGACTCAGACAGTCCTCGCCGAGCCTCCCAGAGTCGGCTCGGCTGCGGAACTCGCCCGTGCGGACTTTTTCACAGCCACAAGTTCGACGAGCGCACTCGGTGCGCACGGAGAACGAGTGGCGAGAACGCAGCACGTCGGCGAAGCCGACGGGCGGGATTTGATGACTCAGCGCGCAGCGCTGAGGCACCATAGCACGCGCGGGCGAGCCGAAGCTGACGGCGCAAGCTTGCTTGCGGCCGGCAGCGATCGGCGAGAACGCAACACGTCGGCGAAGCCGACGTGAGTAGACCGACCCCGTAGCGCCGAATCGGAAGGCGCTCGGGCCTTCCGATTCGAAGCGAGGAGTCGGGCTAGCGGGATTTGAACCCACGACCTTTTGACCCCCAGTCAAACGCTCTAGCCAAGCTGAGCTATAGCCCGTTGAATGAACTCATTCTCTTCTCTCGTGCGCAACGAAAAAAACCATCGCTGCGCACGACACACGAATCACCTGAACGGACAGGGGGAGATTCGAACTCCCGATACGGTTGCCCGTATACAGCATTTCCAATGCTGCTCCTTCAACCGCTCGGACACCTGTCCAGGGGGGACTAGTCTAGCGTGATGACGATTCCCGACAACACCGAGCCAATTCTCGAGGGCATTCTTCTTATAGACAAGCCCGAAGGCCCAACAAGTATGCGAGCGGTTGAGCGCGTTCGTCGCGCAGCTGGTGGAGTTCGTTGTGGTCACGCCGGAACGCTCGATCCACTTGCAACAGGACTGCTTGTGATTGCTCTAGGCCGTTTCACCCGAACGCTCGCAAAACTGATGGGCGGCGACAAACGATACGAAACTGTCATCGACCTCTCCTCATTCACAGCAACCGACGATCGCGAAGGTGCGCCGATCATTGTTCCAATTGATCGGCCTCCGACTGAATCCGAAATTGAAAGCACACTTGCCGCATTTCGCGGATCCATCATGCAAACTCCTCCTGCATTTAGCGCGGTCAAAATCGCAGGAAGGCGTTCATACGACATCGCACGCCGTGCGATGAAACAATCTTCTGCAACATCCACATCCGATTCCGCTTCCGCACCTACTTCCCCCGCAGGTCCGACATCGCGTCCCGCGCAAGTGCACGCACTTGCGATGCGCAATTTTGCTTGGCCACTTGTCACACTCGACATTCACTGCGCAAAGGGTTTTTATGTTCGCAGTCTCGCTCGTGATCTTGGTCGCGCACTCGGCACAGGCGGACATTGTCTTTCGATTCGACGCACGTGGAGCGCGCCGTTTTCCATCGACAACGCGATTCCCCTCGATTCACTCCCCACTCGCCTGGGGTTGAACGACCTCACGCGCATTTCCTGAATTTTTAGCAATCGCATTGCGTCGTCGATCTTCACGCCGCGAGTGCAACAACAAAATAGCCATCCCCAACAAAAGCAACATATCTGCCACATTGAAAACCCACGGAAAGATTTCGGGACTCCCACCTGGCCAATGCAAGTTGAATGGCAAATTTCTGCGCGGAAACAGATAAAGAAAATCGCGAACCGCACCAAAAGTAATGCGGTCATACAGATTGCCAAGTCCGCCCGCAAGGATCAATCCGATTGCGATGTGCGCCCATGTTGCTCTTGATCGAGTCCACCAACCGAAAATAAAAAACCCTGCTGCAACTGCAACCAAAGTGAAACCAATAAATATTTCCCGCGCGTTTTGACCGATGCCAAAGACCGCACCGTGATTGATCACAAGATGAAAATCCAGCAAGTCCGGCGAAATCGCACGCACCCCATTGTGCCAAGGAATGCGATACGAAGGATCCGAGACCGTTTCGCGAGGTTCGAGCACCACGGGAAATCCTGCCACTCTCGCAAACGCCTCTGACTTCGTCCACAGATCAACCCCGAGTGCAACGACCAATACCAACAACAATGTGGTCCACGCTTTCGTCGATCTCCAAGCTGGAATCAAATTCGGAGCAGAAACGAAATCCTGCGCAAGACCTTCTCGATTCACACGCGACCCCGAGAGCGTTCAACAATTCGTTCGGACTCAACCGTGTACCGCGCCCAAGGCTTCGCATCTAAGCGACCCTTTGGAATTGCCTGTCCACTCATCAAGCACAATCCATAAGTGCGATCCTTGATTCGTGCGAGGGCATCATCAACTTCGTGCACCGAGTTGCGATCCAACTGTGCAAACTCCAAGGCAAAATCCTGTTCAAATGTATCAGTCCCGATGTCCGCCATATGCAACGGCATCGTCGAAAGATTTCCGTCGTTGCTTTTGAGCGCTTCCTTCTCAGTCAGTTCGACACGACCAACTAATTCCATTCGCACCTTCAGCAACATTGCGTGATATCTCTCGAGATCTCGATCAGACAATTTCGTTTTACCCAATTTCAAGACGCTCTTGGCAGCCTCTGCCACTGCAGCGGCTGCCTTCGCAGCCTTTGCAACGCCTTTCTTCTTGGGAACCTTGATCCCCTTCATAGAGATGACGCGCACTCGGCGACCATTAATAATCACGAATCCCGTCGGGGTCTTCTGAGCAGAAGCAACTTCCGCAGCGGCAACAGCAACGGTGACGGCGTTTGCGAAATCGATTTTCTTCTTTGGCTCCTTCGAACGATCATTCGGTCGAGCGGGCTTCGCCTTCATCCTTGGCTTTGCGATGACTGGAGGTGGCGCTCCCTTTGAACGTTTTGGTGGTGGCGGCGGTTCTCCGACGATGCTCTTGGGCATCACATACACCAACTTGGGCGGCGGCAACTTGGTCAACTGCGGAGCAGTTGGCGGAGGTTGTTTCTTGCTAACAACAATTGGCATCGGCTTTACTACGACCTTTGCCATTGCCTTTGCCTTTGCCTTTGCCATTTTTGCCATTGCCATTGCCATTGCCTTTGCCTTTGCCTTTGCCTTTGCCTTTGCCTTTGCCTTTGCCATTTTTGCCTTTGCCATTGCCTTTGCCTTTGCCTTTGCCGCTGAATTATTTTTCTTTGATACGCCCTTCTTTGGCGCACTCTTCGTTTTCTTCTTCTCGGTCGAAGAAGATTTCTTTTTTGATGGCATAAGGTTCTTTCGGCGGTGGGTAAGAAATAGAATCTGCGAAAAATCTGTATCTCCGCTTCTCATCGATTTCAACTAAGCAAAGCACAGAGCGGAAACGGCGTATTTTATCGCAATTTTGACAAAAGTCAAACCCAGTTCAAACCCAGTTCAATCGATCAATAAAAGTCCCACTTTACGTCTTCATGCTCCCAGACCCGATCCTGCGGAATTTCTCATATCTCTTACGCACAAGGGTTTCGCTATCAAGGCGAGTTAATTCGCTCAGTTGCTCGACAATCCATCCCTGCACCGCCGCAGCTGTTGCTTTGGGATTTCGATGCGCACCACCGACAGGTTCGGGAATCACATGATCAATCAGGCCATTTGCAAGATTCTCTTTGGCTGTCAGCGCTAACGCCTTTGCTGCAAGCGGATTTGTGCGCTCATTCGCTTCTTTCCACAGAATCGCAGCGCATCCCTCTGGCGAAATGACTGAATACCAAGCATTTTCCAGCATCGCAACTCGATCAGCGACGGCGATACCCAACGCACCGCCCGACCCGCCTTCGCCGATCACAACCGTCACCACTGGCGTCCGAAGTCTGCTCATTTCTCGCAAATTGACGGCGATTGCTTCGGCCTGCCCCCGCTGCTCGCTATCAATTCCAGGATATGCACCAGGAGTGTCGACCAATGTCACGATGGGCAATTTGAATTTCTCGGCAAGTTTCATCTTTAAGAGTGCCTTGCGGTAACCCTCGGGATTTGCGCATCCAAACCGACACGAGATTCGCTCTGGTGTGGTTCTCCCTTTCTGGTGACCAACCAAAAGCACTTTCCACGGACCGATTCTTGTAAAGCCCGCCACAATCGCAGGGTCATCCGCAAAGCGACGATCCCCGTGCAATTGACAGAAATCTCGGCACATTAAATCGACATAATCCAAAGTCTGAGGACGAGCAGGATGGCGGGCGACTCGCACGGTCTGCCATGCGGAGAGATCGGAATATGTCTTCGTCAGAATTGTTTCTCGAGTCGAATAGAGCGTCGCCAACTCGTCTGCAACCCCTGCATCTTCCACTCGTGACTCGAGAGTTGCGATCTGCCGCTCGATTTCAACAATCGGCTGTTCGAAATCGAGCGTGGCGACTGCTCCTAAATTGCTCTTAGACATGGTGCGAATCTTACCATTCGTGCTATTGTTTCAATATGTCTGACTCTCTCGCTGTTATTGGCTTTGGCAGTATGGGCTCTGCTCTTGTTGCTGGGGCTCTACGATCCAATCTTTTTTCTCCTACTTCTATTCTTGTTCTTGATCCAGATCCATTGGCTCGATTGCGCGCTGCCGCACTCGGATGCACTGTGACAGACGATCCTTCCACACTTTCCAATGCTTCTTGGATTGCACTCGCCGTGAAGCCACAAACATTTCCAGAACTTGCCCTAAACATCGGAGCTCTGCAACCAAACACGCTGGTGGTTTCTGTGATGGCAGGAGTTTCAATCGCTCGCCTTCAAGAGGCATTCTGTGATGACCTGCGTTGCGTCCGGTGCATGCCCAATATCGCTGCACAAATCGGTTTGGCTGTCACCACATACACATGTTCAAACCAATGTTCTGATAGCGACCGCGATCTCGTCCTTCGATTGCTTGGAACGATGGGAACGACGGTCGAAATTGCAGAAAATATGTTTGATGCTGCAACTGCAACCAGCGGATCCGGACCCGCATATCTTTTCATGCTCGCAGAATCGATGATTGAAAGCGCCATGCGACTTGGTTTCGATCGCCCCACCGCTGATCGACTTGTTCGCCAAGCATTACTCGGCGCAGCAACGCTTCTTGCTCGCGGAGAACGAACTCCATCCGATTTGCGTGCAATGGTCACAAGCCAAGGCGGAACGACAAGTGCAGCGATGGCGATCTTCGAAACTCACGGATTTCACACGATGATGCATGATGCACTTTGCGCAGCTCGCGATCGCGGGCGCGAACTTTCTGCGGCTGCAGCCAAACAGGTACCGCAAACTGCTGGTGCATCGACGGGCAAGTGAGAGAATTGCAATCCATGGTTTCTGCACAGAACGCAATGAACGGCTCTGCCAATAATTTGGCGATCGATTTGACCGATGTCCACAAAACATACGGGAAAAAAATTCGTGCGCTGCAAGGTGTCACTCTTCAAGTTCGCGCTGGAGAAATCTTTGGTCTTCTTGGTCCAAATGGCGCAGGAAAAAGCACTCTCGTCAAGATCATGATGACCATCGTGCGTCCCGACACAGCAAAGGGCACTGTCTTAAATCTTGGCGTGGGCGACCCCGTCGCACTTACACGAATCGGATATCTGCCCGAACACCATCGCTTTCCAACATATCTGACTGGACGACAAGTCGTGGAATTCAGCGGTGCGATGTCGAAGGTCGATCGACCCACCCGAAAAAAACGCGCAAGCGAATTACTCGATCGAGTCGGAATGGGTGGATGGAAAGATCGACCACTTGCTTCATATTCCAAAGGAATGCGTCAACGAGTTGGGCTGGCTGCAGCGCTTGTCAACGATCCGCAACTTGTCGTGCTCGATGAACCAACTGATGGGGTCGACCCTGTTGGGCGGCGAGAAATCCGCGATTTGCTGATTGGTATTCGTGACGAAGGTCGCACGGTGTTATTGAATTCCCATCTGCTTTCCGAGATCGAAAATGTTTGCAGCCGCGTTGCGATTCTGGTTCAAGGACGGTTGGTTGCTCAGGGAACAATCGACGAACTCACTTCATCAAGTCGGCGTTATGAAATCGTTGTCGAAGGTACTGCGCCGGCGTGGTGTGCAGAATCTGCCAGCGTGCGCATGATTCCCGCAGGACAGATGCTTTCCGCTGGAATTCAAGGCGAATCATGCAAATTAGTTTTCCTCGGACTCGATGCGCTTGGCGCGCAGCCAATCTTGGATCGTCTTCGAGCCGAACAACGTACGGTCATCGCAGCTCAAACCGTACGCGAATCTTTGGAAGATTTGTTTATGCGTGCCGTGACCGATCCCACGACTGGATTGATCTATCGACCTGGAGCTGCGACATGATGCAGACCATTGCGATCTTCGTCAGCGCGTACCGAGAACTCAGCGCACGAAAAATATTTTGGCTCGCGCTTGCAATCAGTTTGTTCGTGGTCGGCATCTTCGCATCACTCGGCATCAACGAAACTGGAATCAGTTTTTTCGGCTGGACATTCGAGAGTCCACTTTTCAACACAAACACAACTTCACCCGAAACATTTTACAAATTACTTTTCGTCAATCTCGGTGTCGATTGGTGGCTGGGAGTACTTTCCACCCTGCTGGCATTGGTCACAACATGCGGCATTATCCCAGATCTTGTTGCCCCAGGATCGATCGATCTTCTCTTGGCGAAACCGATCACGCGCACACGACTCTTTCTGACAAAGTATTGCACGGGATTGCTCTTTGCGGCACTGCAAGTTTTCGTCTTTACCTCTGCAAGTTTCTTTGTCATTGGAATTCGAGGCGGCGCATGGGAATGGACGCTCTTCACAGCAGTCCCGATTGTGACCTTCTTTTATAGCCTTCTTTTCTGTATGTGCGCTTTCATTGGCGTCTTGACTCGATCGTCTGTTGCATCGCTGATCTTGACATTGCTTGCTTGGACGATCATTTTCACGATCAACATTTCAGAATCAATCGTCAACAGCGGGCGCATCGCAAATCAACTTGAAGCGAAAGAGATTGAATCGAAGTTGGCGAACACCGAAAAGCCCGTCGACGAAGACGAGCGTGAAGAATTGACAAGCGACTTGGCTAAGACACTCGAAAATCGTCCAACGTGGGATCGCGCTCACTTCTGGTTCTTTGGCGTCAAAACATTTTTACCCAAGACAACCGACACATTGGGACTTCTCGATCGGTGGCTCCTCGATTCTGCATCAATGCCATCTCGAAACGAAGATTCAAATCGTGGACCTCAACAGGCATTTGGTCCAAAGCGTGTGAAGCGTGGGGATTTCCAACGCGCAGTGAAAGAAGACGAGCAGTCGCGCTCGATCTGGTGGGTCTTGGGAACAAGCCTCGTATTCGAAGGAGTTGTTCTTGGTCTAGCGACTCTGATCTTTGTCCGCCGCGACTATTAACCTATTTTTCCTGCTGGTGGTGCTTTTTCTTTCTTCGCTGGAAGCGGATACTGCGAAACATATTCAGGCTTCAAGAAGAAATAGTAGAGCGTCCCTTCGCAGTATTGACCGCCGGCGAGAATTTCCGCAGAAGGCCCAATACCCATAAAGATGTCCGCACGACCAGGCGCACGGATCGCTCCGCCAGTGTCTTGGTCGAGCATAAATCTTTGGAATGGTTGCTTGGATCCGCTGTATGTACTTGCCTGTGTGTCAACAAACATCAATCCACCTGGTGGATAGACACTCTTGTCTGTTGCAACAGTCACCTTGTCCGTCACCTTCACGCCAAGACTGCCTGCAGGCCATGTTTTCCCGTCATAACTTTGAAAAAACACAAATCGGTTATTGAGGTCGATCATCTTCTCGACTGTCGTTGGATCTTTTTCATAGAGCCTGCGAATCGCAGAGAGGTTCAGTTGATTTGCAGGAATGATTCCCGCTTTCACCAAACTTGCGCCAAGCCCCACATATTCGCCATCCGTCGCACCTGCGTATCCAATGAACATGACTTTGTTGCCTGGCAATAAAAGTTTCGCACTTCCATTGATCTGTACGATGTACGCATCAAGCGCAGTCGGAAACCATGCGAGCTCTAATCCGTTCAGCATTCCGCTGGAAATGATTTCTGCACGATTGGGCCATGGAACAACTTCGCTTTCGGAAATGCGTCGACCAATTGCGTTTCCCGTGACTGGATCAGTTTCAAGGTCCTTTGGTCGTTTATAAACTGGGAATTCAAATCCAGGAGTCTTGGTCAAACTCGCTTTGAATTCAGGCGAATAATATCCAGTGAAAAGCACGCCGCCTTTTCCGTTCCATCCCTTTGTCTGCCAACAATCAAACATCTGTTTAAATGCGCTGTCGAATGCGGATTGATCAGCGCTGTCATTGAGAATCTGACGGAAGGCAACAATGCTGGACGATGCTTGCTCCCAAGTGCAAACTTCTGGGAAGGGAAACATCTGTGGAAAACGAGAACGACTCGATGGAGTCTCATACCACGACTGGTCTAGCGCAAGCGCCTCTTGCAAATATGCGTCGCGGGATTTCCACGCGCCAGCCAAATCCGGCCACGCTTCGTCTGGACCAAGTTTTCGCAGCGCACACTCACCTGGAGCAAGCTGGTGTGCAAAGTCTGCTGTTGGAGTCGGCTCTGGAGGCGCCTCACAGCCTTGGAAGGCGAAATTCGCGAGTGCGATAATAGAAATGCCGATAATGTGTTTGCATCCTTGCATCCTTGGAGGATACCAAATCCCAAGGGATTTCAGGGATAGAACCAAATCAATGTGTATGCTTTCTGCGTAATAATCTTTGGAGGAACAACTATGACACTATTTCATGCCGACATTCTTCATACCGACATTCTTGCCTTGACACTCGCTTGGGGTTTTTCAGGGTGGGAACTTGGCGTCCTGCTTGTCTTAGGCCTGCTCATCTTTGGGCGAAGGCTTCCGGAACTCGGTCGCTCAGTGGGCAAGACCATTGTTGAATTCAAGAAAGGGCTTTCAGGTATCGAATCTGAGGTAAATAGTTCCGCTACTCCGCCAGCAGGGAATGCTTCAAATTCCAACGCAAACGCAGCTCTGCCGAGTAATCCTCAAAACAATTTCCAGTCGCATCAAGGCAACCCACAGTCAAACGATGCATCGAATTCATTCTCGCAAGGTCAGTCTCAGCCGCCGCAGTCCTAAGTCATTCGAATCAAGTCGGAAGGCTTTGACCACTTTGAAAAACATCTCCTGAACGCATTTGCGCAGGAAAAAATTTCAAAAAGAAAAACAGCCCTTTTTTTAAGTCCTCACGAGCGGACTCATATTGTGCCTCGCGTGCTGATGAAGCAAGCGGCGTCGCTTGCCATAACCACGCAATTTCCACAAGAAAAAGGAGGCTTCTATGAATCGCAGTGAAAATCGAAAAGATTCATGTATTTCTGATTGGCGTCAAGTGCTCATCATCGTCGCAGCAATGTGCGGCATCCTTCAATTCGCAAACGCTTCGCCCCGCACGACCGATCCACCACCTGAAGGTCCACCGCCCTGCCCAAAAATTGAGCTCGGTTGCGATTCTCTCTCTGAAGAAGAAGGAATTTTCGTCGAACCGCTCTGTCAATGCGGGCCTGGCGAATGGATGAGATACAGTTTGAAGTCTGAACTCACTCCACCGCAACCCATTCAAAACGATTGGGCAGGATCTGAGAATTTCGTGGGATGGCGAATCAGTTGTTATCGGAATGCAAGAGACTGCACTGCCTCAGCAGGCGTTTCAATTTCTGGAGCAAGTTCCTTTTGGCACGCAGGGAGCAAATCTCAGGCACACGTAGCGAGTTTCTTGGGTGGATGGAGAGAATGTTGGCGCGGAGCATTTCCGGCATGCCCTCGATCAGTTCTGCTTGTGGCAATGGGCGGTGGCGGGCTTGGAATTGGCGATAGTTGCGCGGCAAGATTGGGATGCAGTTCATCATCAACTGCAACAGCAGCTGGTGCCGCTACAAGTCGTGGCAAAGCCAACGCTTCTCTATCAAATCTCCAAATCCAAGGATCGGTCTCGTACAACAATGTCACGCAACTCTCAACGATTACTGGCAACTTCGGTGCGAATATTCTGTTTTCAAATCCACATTTGAATGGAACTGTTTCTTCGAATTCAAGCTGGACCGTGAGCGGACAAGGTTCTGCGACGGGATCGATGACTTTTTCGGTTTTGCCAGATCGAACATATTGCGCTTTGACAAATTTGCCAATCATTGCGAATTGGACTGGAACAGTTGTTGTAACAACCGCTGTTTCCGTCGACGAAAACGGAACTGCATCAGGTTCGGCAGCGGGAATTCTCACCCTGAGCGTCAATTGAACACGACACAATTCACATCGAGTGTCCTGATAGTCGCCTCGTTCGTCGCCTGCGTGGGGCAGGCGGCGACGGGGCGATCATCGCAACAAGTGATTTCCCAAGAGAATGCTCCGGCAGGTGCAAGTACTTCACTTCAAGACGCCTTCTTTGGTGTCATTGAAAATATGCAAAAAAACTTTGCCCAAGAAGATCATGCAATGTTGGTTGGGCGAAAACTTTCCGTTGATTGGTCGCTTGCTCCAGCGCTGTTCGTCAATGACATCATGCGAGGCGAACCACCATCGCATTGGATGGCGTTTCTCGATGATGCGTATGGCCAGTCCGCAGCATTGACAAATGAATCGGAGAATATTCCGCAAGAAGTCATTGATGGTTGCGCTCTCATCAAGCGTGAAAAGAAAGCCATGCGCTTTTCGTATCTCGCACAGCGACTCTTCGCGGCAGGATCAGAAGTGCCACCTGCGATCGAATGGGAATGTGATGTTCGACCTTTGGAAACGATTATGCGTTCAGCGTGGTACGAGCCAAATCTCGCACAGCGTGGAGTGGATTTTCCAATGCCTCCCGACCGAACACTTCTTTCTTGGAACGATGAATTTATGCGTCTTCGTATCATCGAAGAATCCGCCGACTGGTCGATGAAGTGGCCTACGAAAGAGCCAATCTTCGATCATGTTGGAGATGCGTACGACTTGTTTGACTCTCTGCGTGCATGGCATTGGGCACGGCGCGAGAAAACATTCCCATCAGATTCCCAAGGAATTCTTGCGCAAGCGAACGAACAATCGACACCACGCATCACGCACTGGTCTCGTACGAAAGACAACGAATGGATTTTTGCCATCACACTTCGCCAATGCGCTGCGATTCGGAGAGCTGGATTCATTGTGAAAGCGGATGGAATCGATGAAAAAACTTTACCAATTGGTCGTCCAACGGTCGTCGTACCAATCGTCTGCGCCAACACCATCGTGACGATCACTTTCTGTGCAACGGTTCAATCGAATGGCGAAATTCCCATTGGAACATTTCTGCCAAGAAAAATTGCGCTTCTCATCAACAACCAAGAAGTCGCAAGTGCATCGCTGCATTCCTTTGCACAATTGGATGCCGACGTGGCATCAAATATTGATTCGCAAACTATGAATCCTGCGTGGCAAGATGCAATCTCGCGAATCCGTTATGGACAATCCACTTCGCAGAAAGAGAACTCTTTTCCAAATATATTTCAAACACAAGAGCTGGCCATTGATTCGTCAACGAACTCTGGCAAATCGCTGCTGCGTGCGCGACTGGCGGCGAATGCCTGGATTTTCGCTATGCGCGCAGACATTGCCAATCTGATGTCGACGATCACTCGTGCTCAAGAACTTCGCAAAAATGATGGGCTAGGAAATCACGATCTTGCTGCTCTGCAAACCTTTGCGGAATCTCTTGCCTTGGGACACGCTCCTGCTTCTGCGGTGAACGCAATACGAGTTCGCCACGCACTGACTGCAAACGATTTCACAAACGATGCGCTCATACCTGCGTGTTTGGCGGCGACCGGCACTGGTCGATTTTGGGCCGCTCTTGATATTGTCAATGCAGGACTTTCTCGCACGACTGCGGGTTCTCCCGATGAAGAAATCTGGAAACTTGCAAGAGCGCAAGTAAAAGTCTGGTGCGCTGATCCCCTTTCCAACACAATCTTCGGCGCAGATCCAGGAATTCTTATGCTTTCAAATCAAATCGCTTTTGACCATCAACTTGACTCGACTTCACCATCAGAGTCTCAAGTGCCAACATCAACAATTGAAGGAAAATCCGCAGGCAAGGCATATCTCGAATTGCAAGAAATATTCTCCCCACTTCTGCACCACTCTGCAAACATTCCTTGAACGTTTATCCCGAACCGTCGATCAACTGCACATCAGGTCGAGCAATCCGAAACTGCTTTGTTCCTTCGGGCGTTGTTTGACTCGACCATATATACAGTCGTTGAAGCGATTTCAATTTCGCCAAAGATGCCAATCCTCGATCGGTCAATTTCGTCGCAACAAAGTTGATCGAATTCAATGTTTTCATTTCCGCCAATCGAGCTGCAACTTCATCCCCAACTTGCGTGTGATCAAGTCGAATCGATCGCAGCGATGGAAACTTCACGATGATTGAACCAACTTGATCAGAAATCGTGCTGTTTGCAAGATTCAACACAACAAGAAAATCAGCCAATGAGACCAACTTCTCGACTTGAGCATCACCAATCGGCGGAGCAGCGAGACTGGCATTCGCTTCATAATTTGAACTGCCTTGAGCAAGCGGTTGAACCGTCACTCCAATCTGCGACATCACAGAAGTCTGCTCCTGAATGCGCGCCAATTCGTCCGCTGTCAACGATCTTTCAGGAATCGACCAGCGGTTGTCCGAGAGCGCACCAGGCGAAGCTACATTTCCTGCCGACGCTCCTTGAACAATCCATTCGCGAATGAGCGCGATATCCGCAGGCGAAACACGATCTCCTGTGGGAGGCATCGCAGAGTCATCGCTCTCTGGCAATTCGATATTCGTCACCAACAAACTCGCAGATGGATCGCCGGGCTTCACAGCCCATTCGCCTTTTCGTTCGGTCGTCATCCATTTCCAGTCATCAAGTCGCACGCCGCCTTTGCTCTTTCCGTTGCCGTGACATTCATAACAATTCGCAGTCAAGATGGGAACAATCTGCTTGCCGAAATCCACAGGCGCTTTTCCCCCAGCTGCCAAAACTTCGGGAGCAACTGCAGATGAAACAGAAACCGCTGCAGTCGCAGGAGTCGCAACTGGAGAAACTTTTTCAGGTGTCTGCGCAATTCCCAACTGCTCTTTCGCCGCTTTGGTCGCAGCATCGCGCTGTGATTTTTCTGTTTGGTCGATCGCTGCCCACAATGCATCGGTGATATATCCATCTCCATACACCATCGAACCACCAAGATGACCAGTGAAAGCCAACGCTCCCGCAGTTGCCAGCAACCCCATGCGCCACGCTCTAAACAAACTTGTCTTGGGTCGAGTACGAATAATCGACCCACTGATCGCAAGAGCCATCAAGAGGACCGCAGCGGAGATTCCAATCCAACGATGGAGAAATAGATTTAAGGTGAGAGGCTGGCCTTCAAATTCTGCATTAAACCATCCACTCGTCGCAGTCACGATTGCCATAATCGCGGCGAACCAAATAGACGTCAACGCAAATGAAGATGGACTGGTCTCACGCCGTATTGCACCCCATAATTCAACAATCGCTGCAACAATGCCGAGCGCAATTGGAAAGTGGAGGACCGCTGGATGTAAGGTTCCAACAAATGTCAACCAAGCGTCGAGAGAAGAAAGAGCAAGCTGCATATGTCGAGAAGGATAGCCAACTCGTTCATCATCGATCACTCGTCTTTGTGCACAATTGCGGCAGCACGATTGACTGCCTCATCGCCAAACTTCGCACGAATCGCATCTGCCGCACCATCAAGTCGACGCTGTCGCTGCATTTCAGGATCTGGAAAGAGCGCACAGATATTATTGTGTGCCTCAAGACCACCAAGAGTGATACCAATCAGTCTCAACGGTTGCGCTTCTTTCGCAGCCCACTGATCGAACAACTCACGCGCGTGAGACCAGAATTCCAATCCGATGTCCGTCGGTGCAGAAAGAGTTGTTCGCCTCGTCACCGTATGAAAATCTGAAAATCGCAACTTCAAAGTGATGGTGCGCGCGGCAAGCCCGTGCCTACGGAGTCGAATCGCAACCCTTTCAGTCTGACCAAGCAACACGTGTCGAAGTCGATCAATATCGAGCGTATCTTTTTCGAATGTTTCTTCTTGGCCGATGCTTTTTGGATCTCGCTCTGGAATGACATCGCGTGCGTCGATCCCCTGAGCAAGTTGCCACGCCTGTCGTCCCGCATCGCCAAGATCACCAAACACTTGTGCTTCACTGACACGCTGAAGATCTGCGAATGTTGCATATCCCTGCCTACGAAATCGCTCCTCTGCAACTGGTCCAACTCCCCACATTCGTGCGATATCCAGCGGCGCAAGAAATTGCATCAATTGATCGCTGTCGACAATCACCACTCCACAAGGCTTGCGTAAATCCGACGCGATCTTCGCAACAAATTTTGATGGAGCCAATCCAATTGAACAATTCAATCCTGTTGCTTCGCGCACACGATCAACGATGTGCACGATAGTTTCAGCAGGCGCGCCAAAGAGTCTTTCGGTTCCAGACAAATCAACGAACGCTTCATCAAGCGAAAGCGATTCGACCAATGGTGAAAAACTTTGCAAAACTTCCATAAACAAATCGGAAAGTTCCTGATACCGCCGCATACGAACTGGCCGAATGATCGCCATTGGACAACGCCGCCGTGCTTCGCCCATCGGCATCGCAGATCGACATCCAAATGCTCTTGCTTCATAACTTGCAGCAGAGACAACACTGCGCGCGCCTTCTCCACCAACAAGAACTGGAAGCCCTGCACAACTGGGATCATCCATCTGTTCGACGCTGGCATAGAACGCATCAAGATCGACATGCGCGATCGCACGAGAGTGTTGCACAGGAAGAGATTACGCCGATGTGGCGGAAGTCCGAAACGCGCGCCCTCGCAAAACAAATTCTGCAATCTGCTCTGCACTATCCGGCGGCGGCATCAACTGAAGCGCCTTGCGCATTGCATAGCGTTTCTCGGCGGATTGCATCAAATCCAGCACGCAAGCGCCAAGACCTGACATGTTCTTATCCGCATCAATCTGATCCAATTCCATTGCAGCTGCTCCAGCAAGAACCAAAGGCATCGCATTCTCACGCTGATGTAAATCTTTGTGATAGGGATATGGCGCAAAGATTGTGGGAATCTGATTTGCTTGCGCTTCTGCGACCGAACTTGCTCCAGCACGACTGATCGCCAAGTCCGCAGCCCCCCACGCCAATCCAATTCGGTGCATAAACGGAATGACTGCTGCTCGCACTCCAGATTCTCTCCACGCACGCTCGTATCGCGCAACGCCACCAAGAGGATTCGCACCACACAAATGCAAAACTTGCCAATCTCGAAATTGTTTCGAATGCGTGCGCGCCAATTGCACCGCAAGCTCATTGAGACTTTGCGCACCTTGCGATGCGCCGGTGATCAACAAAACGCGCACTGCGGGATCAAGTCCCAATTCCGCACGGCAGAGTTCCGCAGATGCTGGAGCGATTGCGATTCGTCGAATTGGCATACCAATGATCTCACGAGCAAAGTCTGGAATGCTCGGCACAGCGACCGCCGAAACTGTTCGCGTCGCAAAACGCGCAACCATTCGATTCGCTCGTCCAGGTGTTGCATCTAAATTGACGAGCAAGACTGGAACGCCTGCATTGCGTGCTGCGGCGACAACTGGCGGGGTGACAAATCCACCAAGAGACACAACCCAACTCGGTCGACTCTTTCGAATCAACGCAGCTGCATCCGAGCGCGCACGACGAAGTCCAATAAGAAAACGGATGACTTTGCGTGGGTCTAATGAAAATGGTTCGGCTCGAATGGGCGAAAACTCTGCTCCAGATTCACTCAACATCGATGCGTCAATGGGTCGAGAGGAGCAAGCGAAAATCGTTCGTGCGCTTGGGTCAAGTGCTCGAATCCGTTCTGCGATCGCAAGCCCAGGAGAAATATGACCGCCGGTACCGCCACCGGCCAGCATAATCACTGGACCGAGCGAACCCGTTGCACTCGTAGATGTATCCGTCATTGAACTCACAGGAATCCTAGACCCGCTTTTATGCGGAAATGGAAGAGACGCGCTACTCATTCTGCAACAATCTCCCCCGCATCAAGACTGCCCTTTGAAACTGGATTGCTTGTTTGAACTGCGAGATCTTGCGCATCCTCTCTCGCCATCTTGCGATCCATCGACAGAATCAATCCCAAAGACAAACAAGTCAACATCCATCCAGTTCCACCGCGAGAGACCAGTGGAAGTGCGATGCCTTTCGTCGGTGCTAAACCCGTCACGACCAATATATTGATGAGCGCTTGAAATCCGATCGTCGCCAAGATTCCAAGACCTACGAGTTGGCAAAATGGCGAAAGCCTTGATTCTTGCGCGGCGCCGCGCGTCATCATTCCACCATATGCCGATCGATCTCTCACTGCTCCGATGACCAACCATCCGCACCAAAGTAAAAACGCGTACAGCGCTACGACCAGAAACGCACCAATCATTCCAGTCTCTTCGCAGACGATTGCATAAATAAAATCAGTAGTTCCTTCTGGCAAATACCCAAATTTCTGCACGCTGTTTCCAAGTCCACGACCAGTCAATCCGCCACCAGAAATTGCGCCCATCGACTGAATGATGTGATAACCAATTCCTTGCGAATCTTCGTACGGATCGACATATGCAAGAATGCGATTGATGCGATATGGACTGACGATGATCAATCCAACAAATCCCAACAAGGCCATCGGCGCCAACATCGCAGCGTGCCACCATCGGCAACCAGCCGCGACAACAATGATCAGCGCAATCAACATGATCAACGTTGCAGTTCCTAAATCTTCAACTGCGATTCCCATTGCGACCAACGCGGTAAAAGCAACGGGCGGAAGAAAACCTCCCCAAAAACTTTTCATCTTCTCTCCACGGCGAATACACCACCACGCCAAGACCAAAGGCATTCCCCACTTTGCGATCTCACTCGGTTGAAATGTGACAGGCCCCAAACTGATCCATCGACTCGCACCATTCACCTCGCGGCCAATTCCAGGAACATGAACAAGAATAATCCCCGCAAAGATCGCGACGATGATCCACCAAATTGGGTTCAGTGCGCCCCGCGCGGTTTCAAGTTTCTCAATGGGCAATCGCGATCCGATCAGCAGACACAATGCAGACGCAATCGCAAAGAGTGTCGCTCGTCCGCCAAGAATGGCGTCAAAGGTCGTCTTGCTGTCGCCGCTGACATCGAGACTGGCGGAATTGACAAAGACGACGCCCAGGACCAACAGGCACATCGAACAGAGAGCGATACCTTGTCCTGCTCTTAGCATCTTGCATCTATCGGCATCTGGCAGCAAATTCCACAAAGTTTGCCCTGCGATTGAGTACTCTCGCCCTTTCAAATGTTGCCCGTCTATCTCGAAACTTTTGGCTGCCAGATGAACGAACTTGACAGCGAACTTGTCCAAGGACAATTGACCGCGCTTGGATATCGCTTCGTCGCTCGTCCCGAAGACGCATCAGTCATTCTGTACAACACATGCTCCGTTCGAGAACAAGCCGAGCAGAAGGCATACAGCCGAATCGGAGTCATCAGCGCACGCAAAAGAGCGGGAGAAAACCTCATTTTAGGCGTCATCGGCTGCATGGCAGAACGCGATGGGCTGGATCTTTTCCGAAGGCATCCACAAGTCGACTTGATGTGCGGTCCTGGTGAACTCGACCGCCTGCCCCAACTGATCGACAATGTTCGAAAATCCAATGCGGCCCAAGAATTGGAGTTTGCGCAACCCCTCGCGCTTGCGGATCGAACTGCGCTTGCAGGCAATCGAAGTCGCCGATCTATCACCCTTTCTGCGGCCGAAGACAATCTGGAAAACCTCGATCTTTCCCGTGCATTTAACCCAGATTCCAGCGGCGGCAAGCGGCACAGCGCCTATGTCCGAATCACCCGTGGATGTAATAAATTCTGTACATATTGCGTGGTTCCAAATACACGGGGTGCGGAAGTTCATCGTCCGCCCGATCACATTGTTGACGAATGCAAACGGCTTGTCGATGCGGGCGTGATCGAGATCACGCTACTTGGGCAAACAGTCAACCACTATCGATATCAACACGGAAGCGCTGTGACAATTGATGGTCGCGAAGCGCCACAGGTTGGCCCAGGCCTCTCTGCATTCCGCTCCTCTGCTGCAAGTACTGGCAAGAGAACAACCACATTCGCAGATCTGCTGCGACGCATTCACGAAGAAGTGCCAGCTCTGAAACGACTTCGTTTTATCACCAGTTATCCGCGCGACTGCGGCGACGACATCTTGAGTGTTATGCGTGATTCTCCCCGTATTTGCCGCTATTTGCAT